>NZ_JANOJV010000266.1:0-15511 GCF_031418915.1 Chamaesiphon sp. VAR_48_metabat_135_sub
ATACCAAGCTGTCAGGAAAATTCATTCAATAGAAAAGGAAAAACAATATGTTTTAATTAGCTACTTAATGGCTTTTCTTGCTTCAATTATGTTTCACTGTTTTGATTGTCCACTTTTTGATGCTCGAATTAACTGCATAAATTGGATTTTATTAGCAGGAATTTTAAGTCTTTCTGTCCCTAAAATTCGCTTAAAACATCACATTTTCTCGCAAGTAATAACAAGTAAAAAAGTCAAAGAGTTTATCAAAAGATAGATCCAAGAAAAAATTGAAGCCAATTAGCTATTCCTGGATTATTTACAGTGCAAAAACAGAAATCTTTAAATAGTTTGCATTTTATTTGTTCTGCCAATATGTAATTATTGCGTTCTGAGCCTTATATCTCTCTGTGGAGATTGGGGTATCCATAAACTATAGTCTTGATTTTTGCTAGTTGTTGTGGAGCAGCAATTTCAGTAAATAGTTTATTAGCATGTAGATCGCAGTAAAATTGACTGAGTTCGAGATTGCCTGCTTGTTGCGATGTTAATCCAGCTTGATAATAAGCTTCTGCTAGATCGCATTTTGCACCCACGCGATCGAGAATTTCGATCGATTGTAAATGAGTCGTTTTGGCGAGTTCTAAATTACCTTGAGATCGATATAGTTGAGCCAACCCATTTAAAGTTCTACCTTGAGTTTGTAGATAGTTTCCAGTTTGACAGAATGTCAATGTTTGTTGATAAATAGTATTGGCTCGATCGTAGTTGCCTAAATTGCCATAGGTTTGCCCAACCATTTGTAAGAAATAAGCACTACTACCAGTCCATTTTTGTTGAATGATTTGTGGTTCAATCTCTGCCAATAATTGTCTAGCTGCTTCGATATTATTTAGGTATGATTCAACTAATGCGAGACAAACGATCGCCTTTTGTGCCCAGCGATCTCGATTGGTATTGCTAGCAATCTTAATAACTCGATCGAACAGATCTTTAGCCTTTGCCAATTCCCACAAATCTAGATAGTATAGTCCAGTACTCAAGATTGAATCAATATTTAAGATATTCAGACAATGAGTATCATGAGATCGATCGAGTGGATCGATCGTTGCTAGTATTTTAGTTGTATAATCGATCGCGTATCGTTGAGTCTCGATCGCTTCATGCACTCGACCGACAATCCAATAGAGATCGCCGAGAATATTATACAATTCTGCTGTAATTCGATCTGGTGGTAGAGAAGGAACGATTTGAGTAATTGCGGTCAAAACTGGTTGAATTAATCCCATCCGATAAAGGTTGCTTGCCAATGGTAAAAATTGTCCCCATTGATTATCTCTTGGTTGCAGCAATACCCGTGCAGCTTGGAAAAGATCGTCAATTTCTATATAATGATAGTATGCCTCTAGTGCTGTAATAGCCGTGGCAATGTTTGCAATTCTAGTGACAGAATTAGTCCAATAATTAGCGGCTGCTTGATGCGATCGAGTCCAGTCATCCGTATTTTTTAGCCTCTCGATCGATTCAGCCCGAATCGCTGGATGCAACCAATATTGCCCGCGATTAAACTCAATCAGCGAACGATTTCTAAGTGAATTAACTACTTGATACCTTTGTGATGATTCGATGTCCCACAGCAGACATAATAAAGCATCTAAATCAACCCGATCTAAGTCTTGATAGCGATAGCAGCCAGCTCTGCAGAGTAATTTGTAGGCATCAAAATCTAGTGTTTCTAATCGATCGAACTGATTAACGATCGACTGTTTTAATCCAGTCTCTACTAATTGAGTATCTTGGTTAGTTGCTAAATACAAAGCTAGATCGCCATCGAGATCTGCACAAATATTACCAGCAATAATTTCCATCGCTTTAGCATTACCACCATAAGCTTGATGTAATGGGAGAATCATTTCTATTGTCGTGTTAATCTGACGATAATTAAAATAGGTTTGCCATGTATTGACATCCAAACCAGATAACCGATAATGAGTGAGATTGAGATCGGCTTCACACAATCGATCGCGACTAGTAATTAAAGTAATGCCAGACAACTGTCGATCGGTTAAAACTCTCAGTAATTCTAGATAACCATATTGAGATGCCACAATTCTACCATCTCGATCTAATGCTGGTTCTAAATTATCAATTAAAATTCCAATCTTGCGAGTATTTAATTGCCGCTTGAGCCGCAATAGTGAAACACCAAATTCTCGCCCAGGCTCGATTTGTAAATCTTGCCGCAACCACTCCTCAACGATAATTTCGGCTGGAGTAATTCGAGCAGTTTCCTTCGCCATCGACAACTCCAAAATCAGATCGCAGCCACAGGTTTTTAAATACTGCTGTGCTAAGGTAGTTTTCCCCACTCCACCCTCACCCAAGATTGCTATTGTACGTTGTCCCTGCCCAATTAACTCATCCAATCGATCGATCGCCACCTCTCTACCGATAAACTGATAATTAGCGATTTTAGTCGGCTGTGACAGCCCAGGAGTTGCATGACGTTGCAAGATTGACTTGAGATTAGTCTTCGTTACCCGCTCCCCTAATAGTTGCGATAATAATTGCCACATCGCTGCTGCGATGTCCTTGACATGCCCCTCAGTACAATGATAGTCTGCGGCAATCTCTACATACTTACGCCCCAGCAAGACTTGCCTGATGATAAATATTTGGAGATCGTTGAGATGTTTACCTGTCTCTAGTACAAGTAATCGATCGATCCAATTTATAGCAGCATCAACATTCATCGATTAGAGGGTAGAGGGTAGGTAGGGCGTGTTAGCGATAGCGTGAGCGTACCGTTATTTCGTAGGGTGCGTTACGCTGTTGCGAACACACCCTACGAAATACGAAAGCTGATTGTTAATTACTGATTCCCGACTTTTTCAGACTTTTGATGACAGTAGAATTACCGACAAGATCCGACTGACAATAGATATGGGGAAAGTTATAGTTGGACTAACAAGTGATAGCCCAGGATATAAGTGATGACTTTTAATAGCAAATTTTGTGGGTGGAACAATCGATCTGTATTATATCCGTGATTAATGGGGCATTCTACAGGTATGATGCGTCAAATTTTAGGTTTATCTCCAGATCGATCGACACACAATAAATAATTATATGACTACTCAATTAATTACTAAACTTCCAGCTATTTTAGATCCTACTAAAATTCCCCAACATGTTGCGGCAATTATGGACGGTAACGGTAGATGGGCAAAGCAACAAGGATTGCCAAGAATTGCCGGACATCAACAAGGTGCAAATACAGTTCGATCGATCCTACGTTGTTGTAAAGATTGGGGAATTGCTAACTTTACCGTCTACGCTTTTTCTACCGAAAATTGGGGCAGACCTGAAGCTGAAGTCAACTTTTTGATGCGATTATTTGAAGGTTTATTAGATAGTGAATTAGATAGAATGCACGCGGAAGGAGTGCGAATTAGATTTCTCGGCGATCGATCTCAAGTGCCAATTGGGTTGCGAAATATGATGGATAAGTCGATTAAAAAAACTGTTAATAATCGAGCAGTTACCTTTAATATTGCCATTAACTATGGTAGTCGGAACGAAATCCTCCAAGCTTGTCGATCGATTTCTAAACGAGTTAAAAATGGTGAATTAGAGACAGAACAAATTGATGAATCATTATTTGCTAAATATCTAGATACACATGGATTGCCAGATCCAGATCTACTAATTCGGACTAGCGGCGAACAACGCTTGAGTAACTTCCTGCTATGGCAACTTGCATATACTGAAATATACATTACGAATACCCATTGGCCAGATTTTAGTAACGATGAATTCACTCAAGCAATAGCAGATTACCAGCAACGAAATCGTCGATTTGGGAAGGTGTGAATGGTGAATGGCTTGCACTGTTGGCGTAGCCTCGCTTTTAGCGATACGTAGCCGAAGTGTGAATAGTGAATGGTGAATGGTGAATGGTGAATGGTGGATAGTGGATGGTGAGTATTTATTAAGTGTTCGATACTCACTATCCATATTACTAACAATCAATTATTAATTATCAATTACTTGCACTGAGCGTTAGCCGAAGTGTCAATTATCAATTATCCTAAAATCCATAAGAAAGTCCGACTGATAAAACTGGATAAACACTAAATCCTTTGAGATCGTTTTCGGTTTGACGAACTTGATTATCGAGTAAAGTACGAGTAGTGGGATCGTTATTAAAAGTCGGATTACTCGCATTGAGTGAGACTTTGGGAGAGCCTGTAAACATTACACCAAGATCGGCATTAAAGCCTAAACCTTCATTTGTCGGTTTACCAATGCCGATACCGAGATAAGGTGCGATCGAGTTACCATATTTGTACTCACCAGTGAGAGTTCCAACGTCGTTGGATGAAAATTGAGTACCATCGATCGTATAGGTGCTATTACCACTGGGTTTGCTGGTAACAGAGAATCTATTGTTTTGAGCGACTAAGCCACCAGTAAGGCGGAAACTGCTACTACTGAATGGGTAGTAATCGCCAAATAATTGAACGCTGCTCAAATTCAATTGTGCGTCGTAATTAATCCCACTATCAGTGCGATTTAGATTGATATTACCAAAGTTAAATCCCAAGCGACCATTGAGTTGAGATGTAAATGATTTGGCAACATCGACACCGATACCGAGTGTACCAACACGCGCCGTAACACCTAATCCCAATGGTTGTTTGACATTTGCTGTCGTACCTTGTTGAATTGCGATCCGAGCGTTGGTCGGTTTTTGCGCGATAATTGGTTGAAGACCGATATCTAATCCTAAGCCTGGTTTAGGCGTGGTGCGGTCGATTATAGCTACTATTTCTCCTGCTGTAGCGGGGTTAATCGCGATCGCATTCAGGGCAAATATTCCGATTGAAATAGCTGTTAAACGATAGCCTGTGAGCTGAGACATAAAGATTACCTCCACTTATTCTGGACTCAATTAGTTTGGGTGGTATATTCGCAGCAATAATATGCTGCTATTAATATACTACCCACTTACTCGATCAAAATTAAGATTTAGTCCCAAAATTGGCTAAATATCCTAGCGCGGCGATCGCTCAAGCAAACTTAATTTTGAGATAATCCTCATCCATCTTCGCTCCCGTAGGTTGGAGCGCGGCTAGAGCCTGCGGTAGCACCATATTCCGACGGTGGTTGCCAATCCGAATATTCAATTCATCCCCAGTTTTATTAAGTTGAATTTGGTCTTTGGCAATCCCTGGTAGGTACAATTCTAAGCTGTATAGACTGTTACCTTCTTGAACGACTCTGAGCGTTGTTTCTTTATAGTAAACTTGACTGGGATCTTCATCGCCATAGAGAGTATCCTTCAATCGATCGAGTGCTTCGAGTCCACATAGCTCTTCAGCATAAAGCGGCACCTCTTTGACTGGCAGAGGATGAAAATTTTCGTGAATTTCGGCACGATATTTCTCTTGATTTTCCTTCCATTTTTTGAAGAAGGGATCGGTGACAGCTTCGGGAATAATCCGATTAGCAATTATTAAATCTGTAGACACATTATACAAGCTCAAATAAGCATGAGCGCGGAGCGATTCCTTCAGCACCATCTTCTCTGGATTCGTCACCAACCGTACCGACGATACGGTATTGTCCATCAAGATCTTCTGTAATGCTTCGATTTGCTCGTAAAATTCATAGGGAGCGTCCATTACTTCCTTATTCGGCAAAGAGAACCCCGCAATCGGACGAAATAAAGGTTCTACCAAAGGTCTAAGCGCGACAGAAACCGCCTGTAAAGGCTTGTAAAACTTCCGCATATACCAACCCCCAACTTCTGGCAAACTCAACAGTCTCAGCGCAGTTCCGGTGGGTGCTGAATCGATAATCAGTACGTCATAGATCCCCTCGTCATAGTGCCGCTTCATCCGCACTAATCCAAAGATCTCATCCATCCCCGGCAAAATCGCCAGTTCCTCAGCCTGCACCCCTTCCATCCCTCGCGCTTGCAAGACTTGGGTAATATAACGTTTCACCGCGCCCCAGTTGCCTTCTAGCTCCTTGAGCGCGTCTAATTCTGCACCCCACAAATTGGGGCGAACTTCACGGGGATCGTGCCCCATCTCCATGTCAAAACTATCAGCCAAGGAGTGAGCGGGATCGGTACTCAGCACAAGGGTACGATAACCTAGTTCGGCGCACCGCAAACCAGTTGCAGCCGCGACAGATGTTTTACCTACGCCACCTTTGCCAGTCATTAAAATTAAACGCATATTCTCTATGTTCTGTCCGAGTAATCTTTTGGCGCAGCCTCTCTCATGAGAACATCGCTATTATCGATCTTAGCGGTTTTTTCTCTTGGGGGCTATTTTTAGGAATCGTCAGCAGCAATTCCAAATTCAAACCTATTAGATCGTCAATCATCTGCTGTAGGGGCGGGTTTATGCTAGCCAGTCCAGATTTGTACCAACAAATGCCCAACAAACCCGCCCAACCCCACTAGTAAAGATCGATTATCGGTGAAAAATCAGCAAAATATTTTGAATTGCTGGATCGTCAGGGATCGGACTTAAATTATCGTGACAATACTACGGGAAAGCCTCAAATCTCCTCCTGTTGAGATTTTTTCAAATCCATCATCCAAACTTACAAACATATTTCAATAATCTCGATCGAGCACCTCGGCAACTTTGGCGATTACTTTATGTTCAAGTTCATTATTACGTTTTCCTTTCCACAAACAATCAGCAAGTGCAACTACTAGTTCCTCAAACTTACATTCCATTTTAGTAAGACTGTAAGAAGGTAGTGCGATCGATCCTATTCTGTCAAGATCGAAACTAGTTACATTAATACTATAATTGTGCCGATCATGCCTGCTTCTGTATGTCCAGGAATTGTACACCGTAACTGATAATTTCCTGGTTTCATCGGAACCAATACCCAGACAGCAGTAGTATTCGGGCGTAATTCCAATTCTTGAATCGCGCCTTTGATTTCGACATTGCCAGCATCAACTTTTTGTGTCCAAATACTGCTAGCAAATTCCCTCGCCGTAAAATAATGTTTTTGGGGACTGGAATTAGATAATAGTAGTTTATATTTTTTACCTGTGACTAGTTGTACACGATAATCTAGATTGCTGTGTTACTCACCGATCGATCTTTCGTCGCGTGCTTTAGCCAATAAGCCATGTTTGGGAGCGAAAATCATCGCGATGATAAATAATAGCGTTTGCACAACGACAATACAGCCGCCAGTCGAACCGTCAATATGATAACTGACATAGGTTCCAATCACACTAGAAAATACGCCACTCGCCATCGCAATCAGCGTCATATGGTCGAAGTTATCGCTTAATAAATATGCGGTTGCACCTGGAGTTACTAACATCGCTACGACTAAAATAATGCCCACAGTTTGCAGTCCAGCGACAGCAGTTAGGGATAGTAAAGATAGTAGAACATAGTAGAGAAAAGTTGTATTTAATCCGATCGATCGAGCGTGGGTTGAATCAAAACAAAATAGAATTAAGTCTTTACGTAATATTGCCAAAGTTCCGAGCGTAATGGCACTAATAATCACAGTCTGAATAATATCTGCATCCGATATACCCAAAACATTCCCAAATAAAATGTGGGTGAGATCGATCTCACTTTTAACTTTAGAAATTAATACTAAACCCAAAGCAAAGAAGCCAGTAAATACTAATCCAATGACAGTATCTTCCTTAATTCTAGTCTTTGCCTTGACAAATCCGATCGCAATTACCGAACCCACCCCAAATGCAAATGCACCTACTGCAAGCGGAATATTTAGAATATAAGCAATCACTACTCCTGGCATTACTGCATGAGAAACAGCATCACCCATCAATGCCCATCCTTTCAAAGTCATGTAGCAAGAAAGAGCCGAACAAACGACTCCCACTAAGGCACTAACTAAAATTGCCTTCACCATGAACTCATGTTGCAAAGGTGCTGTAAACCACTGAACTAAATCCATTACTACTTCTCCTGAAATAAACTCAAAAACTTATTATCCTTCTTGATTTTTTTGAGATAAAAGACTCTTTGCAAGTGACAAGTCTCCAATCGATCCGCCAAATGTCCGAGATAGATTTTCTTCTGTAAATACGTCGGCGGTATTACCGTAAGCCAGAATCGTGCGATTGATTAATACTACTTGGTCGCAAAATGTTTTAATTGAAGCTAAATCGTGGGTAGAAATCAAAATTGTGTAACCCTTCTGACGCAATTCCATCAGTAGATTAATCATCATCTTTTCAGTTTTAATATCAACACCCGCGAATGGTTCGTCTAATAATAAAACGGTGCTTTCTTGTGCCAATGCTCTTGCAAAAAAGGTACGCTTCTTTTGCCCCCCTGATAGCTCACCAATTTGGCGATCTTGCATCTCCCACATTTCTACTCGTTCTAGACTTTCTCTCACAACACTTTTATCGTGAGATTTTGGTATCCGCAATAGATTCATATACCCATATCGTCCCATCATCACCACATCATGAACACTGACAGGGAAATTCCAGTCTACTTCTTCTGACTGAGGTACATAGGCGACTAGATTCTTTTTTTGAACCTGACGAATTGGTAATCTATTAATTAAGATTCGTCCGCCAACAGGTTTTACAAATCCCATAATCGCCTTAAATAAGGTCGATTTTCCAGCACCATTCATCCCAATTAAACCACAAATAGTTCCCGATTCGAGTTGGAGGGAGGCACTTTTTAATGCAACTTTGCCATGATAGGCAACTGTCACATTTTCAATATCAATACTAATCTCGCTCATGGGTTAAAAATATTGTACATCTAAATTTACTTATTACTTATTACTTATTCTGCAAGCCTTTAATTAAAGTGTTGACATTATATTCAAGCAATTTAAGATAGGTTGATGCAGGACCATCCGCAGGAGATAATGAATCGACATAAAACACACCTGCGAATTTTGCACCCGACTCTTTTGCGACCTGAAGCTGTGCTTTATTATTAACAGTACTCTCACAAAATATTGCAGGAATTTTGTTCGCTTTTACAGTATTAATTACTTTTTCGACTTGTTTTGGTGTGGCTTGCTGTTCGGCATTAACTGCCCAAATATATACTTCTTTCAATCCATAATCGCGGGCGATGTAGGAGAATGCACCTTCACAACTGACGATGTAGCGTTTGTCAGGTGGAATGGCGGCAATTGCTGTTTTAAGTTTGAGATCGATCGACTTAATTTGTTCGCTATATGCTTTAGCATTAGTATCATAGGTTGCCGTATTCGGCGGATCGAGTTTTGCTAATGCTTTGCGGATATTTTCGACATAAATTAAAGCATTTTGCGGCGACATCCAAGCATGAGGATTTGGTTTACCTTGATAACTATCTTCCGAAATATTCACGGGTGTGAATCCGTCACTCAATGTGATGTGAGGAACTTTGGGCAAACTGTTGTAGAATCGATCGGCCCAGCGTTCTAAATTCAATCCATTTTCCAGAATTAGATTCGCTTTTTGTCCCCGCTCCAAATCGCTGGGTGTAACTTGATAACCATGAATTTCCGCCCCTGGTTTGGTAATCGATTCAATTATCGCTTTATCTCCAGCAACATTACGCGCCATGTCTGCTAGCACGGTGAAAGTAGCAAGAACGACCTTTTTACCTGACTGAGCAGGAGTAGTAGCAGTAGGATTGGATGGTAATTGACTTTGCTGTGTCGTCTGGACACACCCAGTGAGCGACAACCCGAACAAGAGAGTAATTAGAATAGCTCGATCTCGGTTCCAGTAAATTGAGCTTCGACTGAAATTTAATTTATGTTTTACATTCATTTTCATAATTATCTCATATTTCTCAATTTACCATGAAACTAAGAAATATGAAACGATTATGAGAGATATTAATGCTAATGAAACTAAAGTATTACAGCTCCTTGCATATCTACTGCCAGAGATCGAGCATCCACTTGGATATTGTGAGTTGCCCAGGCTTGAGTCATTGCCTTAGCCACTGCTTCCGCCCGTTCTACGGTAGTCAAAGCTAGTAAAGTCGGCCCAGCACCACTAATGACCATTCCATAGCCACCAGCGGCAATTACGGCTGGCTCCACATCAGTATATCCAGGAATTAGCTGTTGACGATAGGGTTGATGGATGCGATCGACTAATCCGGCTGTCAGCCACTCAGGATTACCCGTTTCCAAACCCCGCACCATTAAGCCCAAATGAGCCGTGTTGAAAATTGCATCGGCGCGGCTATATTCAGTCGGTAAGACACTTCGCGCTTCCTCTGTCGATAGTTCAAAATTGGGAATAGCCACTACAGGCACAATACTACTATGCCAGGGAATATCGGCGATCGCCCAACCATTCGCAGCCGTAGCCGCCAAGCGACAACCACCAATCAGAGCTGGTACGACATTATCTGGATGTCCTTCCATTTCGATCGCGAGCTGCATTATTTCGGCTGGTGAGAGCGGATTTCCAGCTAAAATATTAGCACCTAGCAATCCACCAACGATCGCTGTCGCCGAACTGCCCAATCCTCTCGCCAAGGGTACGCCTAGTCTAATTTCTAGCTGAATTACGGGTGGCGTTCGATCGATCCTACTGTAAAGTTTGAGGAAAGCTTGATAAGCAAGATTAGTAGCATCGGTATTGACTCTAGCAGCTTCGAGTCCCTGTACGGCGATAACTAGACTGTCAGTCTCGATCGGTGTGAAGGTAAACTCGTTATACATGCTTAAAGCAGCACCAATACAGTCAAATCCCGCGCCTAAATTAGCAGTGGTAGCGGGTACGCGAATTATTGTCATGGTGGATGGTGGATGGTGAATGGTGGTTGGTGGTTGGACACATAGGCTACGCCAACGTAAATCGGCCTCAATCCTGTCGTAATTTCTATTCACGATAATGTGAATGTGAGCTAGCTAACAGTAATTGTAAATGAGAGGGGCTATGGTGCCAGATGTAAATGAATGTCACAGAATGCAAAGTATTTTAACTTACGATCGAATTAATGTTCTGACCAGCGAAATAAGATGCTAAAGTATATTCAGTCACAAAATATCTACAAAAGGTGAGGTAGTTACATTATCCACTGATGGATAATCATTTACAAAGTCTGACTTCGACCTGTGGAACAGACTAGTCAGTATAGTAAGTAAAATTCGCTACAGAGGAAGCTATAGTTTCCACAATTTTCCTGCCTATCTTAACCTTAAAATATAATCTAAATAGTGGGAGATGCTTATGAAGCTTGTGCTCCAGAGTAAGAACATCGAAATTACCGATGCCATCCGTGACTATGTAAATCAAAAAATCGAAAAGGCGGTGAGTCATTTTGAGAACATTACCACCGGAGTAGATGTCAGTCTATCAGTTGCGAAAAATCCTCGTATTGCTGCATCTCAGGTAGCTGAAGTTACAATTTATGCCAATGGGGCAGTTATTCGTGCAGAAGAAGCCAGCGAACATTTATATGCAAGTATCGATTTAGTTGCCGATAAAATTTCTCGTCAATTACGCAAGTATAAAGAACGCAGTTTTACCAAGAAAGACCGCACCGACGGCATCAAAGATATCGGAGAAGAATTAGATTTAGAGTTATTAGACTATAACCTCACAGACAATCGATCGGCAACATTACCAGCAGAGGTAGTTCGGACTAAATATTTTGCAATGTCAGCATTGACGATCGAGGAAGCCTTGGCTCAATTGCAATTAGTCGATCATGATTTTTACATGTATCGCAGTGTCGAAACAGGAGAAATTAACGTCGTTTATCGTCGGAATCATGGCGGATTTGGAACGATTCAACCTCGTCCGACTGTGGTAGAAAAATGAAGATTGGTTACGCCATAAAAGCAGTAGGGGCAATTCAAGAATTGCCCCTACTGCTTTTGCAGTGGTTAAACATATATATCGATCGGTGTAAGCTAAAATAGATATATTCTATGGGAAATTACCCCTAGCTAAACCCCTAACCCCCAGCCCATCAATGTCTTCTCAGCCCCCAAAAAAGACACTCCTGGCTCAACTTACTCAAGCAATTGGGCGGACTAAAGTTAACTTTACCCGATTGGCACTCAAGCCAAATGCTAGAGTTCCCAAACTGTTAGTTCAAGATGCTGATGCTCCACAGCCAGATATTTTTCCGCTGCTGGGGGAGAAATATGTATTAGGGCGCAGTTCTCAATCCTGTGATATTGTCGTTCGGAATGAGGTTGTCAGTCAGGTACATCTGTCATTGAAACGAGACAGGACAAAAGGTTCGACCTTTTTGCTCAAAGATGAAGGTTCGACAAATGGGATTTATCGGGCCAAAAAACGGGTCGATCGAATTACACTTAGAGATGGCGATACATTCACCCTCGGCCCGCCAGAACTTAAAGCAGCAGTAAAAATTACTTATCTCGATCCGCCACCTGTATATCTCCGCGTCTTGCGGTATGGATTGTATGGTACTGGAAGTCTGTTGACTCTGCTACTACTGGCAATTCTGGCAGAATCTACCAAAATTAATGTCAACCCGCTCCCAGATGCCAATGGGCCAGTGATGGTATATGCTGATGACCTAGAAGAACCATTGCGCCCGCCTAAAACTGGCGCACATAAAGATCTGACGAACATTGCAGATTTTTCTAAGTATCTACCCAAAGCTCTAATTGCGTCCGAAGATAGTCGCTTTTATTGGCATTTTGGCATCGATCCTTGGGGCGTAGGGCGTGCGGTAATCGTGGGGAGACAAAAGGGTAAATTGACTCAGGGTGCTAGTACACTGACTCAGCAGGTGGCGAGAAGTTTATTTCGATCGTATGTAGGGAGTGAAGATAATCTCCCCAGAAAAATGCGGGAAGCTGTAGTCGCGCTCAAATTGGAAGCCACATATAGCAAAGATAAAATTTTACTAACTTATCTCAATCGGGTATTTTTGGGCGATGATGCACATGGATTTGAGGATGCATCTCAACATTACCTAGGCAAATCCGCCCGCGATCTTACTCTACCCGAAGCCGCGATGTTAGTCGGGATTTTACCTGGGCCGAATATCTTCAACCCTTGTGTTGAAGATAAACAAGGGCGCAAAGGGATGAAAGCGATCGAACGGCGAAATTTAGTCCTCACCAGAATGCTCGAAACAGGGATGATTACCTCAGCCGAAGCTCGAGAAGCGCGGAGATCGACACTGAATTATCGCGCAGAAGCTTGTCTGCCAAGTACTAATACCAAGGCTCCCTATCTCTATGACTATGTATTTAAAGAACTCCAAGAGATTTTGGGAACTGAGACAGCCAAAGAAGGTAATTTCGCGATCGAAACTGGCTTAAACCTAAAGATGCAAGCAAAAGCCGAAGCCGCACTACGGAAGAATATCGCTACTGCTGGTAGTAGTTACCGTTTTGCTCAAGGTGGAATTATTACCATCGATAGTACCACAGGGATTGTCAAAGCAATGGTCGGTGGTGTGGACTACCAGAAAAGTCAATTCAACCGCGCTACAGATGCCCAGAGACAGCCTGGATCGACATTTAAGCTTTTTGGTTATGCAGCCGCGATCGAGGGTCGTATATCGCCGGGAAAGACCTATTCCTGCGATCCTTTAGCGT
Organism: Chamaesiphon sp. VAR_48_metabat_135_sub; assembly: GCF_031418915.1. Classification (NCBI taxonomy): domain Bacteria; kingdom Bacillati; phylum Cyanobacteriota; class Cyanophyceae; order Gomontiellales; family Chamaesiphonaceae; genus Chamaesiphon; species Chamaesiphon sp. VAR_48_metabat_135_sub. Next base: position 13,573 of record NZ_JANOJV010000266.1, read on the forward strand.
GGGGGGGTAGGCGATTTCCTGGATGCAATCATGGTGCGGTAGGATCGGCGAATATGTATACAGGTTTCGCGCTATCGGAAAATGTGACTGCGCTGCGAATCGCTCAGGATATCGGTTTACCCAAGGTGCTAGAAACCGCTAACAAAATGGGGATTCGATCGAAACTCGATGAAGTACCCGCAGTAATTTTGGGTCAAAGTGTGGTAAACATGTTAGAGATTACCGGATCTTTTGGTGCTGTTGCCGATCGAGGCATTTGGCACAAGCCCCGTGTTATTAAACGGGTGTACGATACTAGCAATTGCAATCTCAAACAAATTCGTACCTGTCGGGTGATGTACGACTACACGAAGAATGCTCAATCGCGGCGAGTGTTACGCACAGGTACTGCCGATACCCTAACAACGATGATGCGTGGGGTTGTAACTAATGGTACTGGTAAAAATGCCGCGATCGGATTAGGAGAAGTAGGTAAAACCGGAACTACAGATAATAATGTCGATATGTGGTTTATCGGCTTTATTCCTGACCGAAAAGTTGTAACTAGTGTTTGGCTGGGTAATGACGATAATTCCCCCACCAAGGGGAGTAGCGCACAGGCTGCTCAGGTATGGGGGAATTATATGGGATCGGTATTTCGGTAGTTGAAAGTTGCGGCGCGCGTTCGTCGGGAAACCCGACGGTTGAGCGCGACAAGACAGAAAGTTGCGATGGCGGTTTCCTCCAGGGCAACTTTCAACCTATAATTCTTCCGATGGATTTGATTGTCCTAGTACTGGAGTCAGATAAGCAACCAATAAACCCAACACAAATCCGCCACAGTTTCGTAATAACGGCACCCACTCAGCCGTGCGGGTAACTACTGGAGCGACTCCAAATGCGAAAAACAAAATTCCCCATAGTGGCGAGAAAATCAATGCCCACTGCCAAGCGAAACCCTCACCAGGCTTGCGATATTGTCCAGCAAATCCACAAATAACTCCACCGATAGCCGAGCTGATCAGTGTCAGGTTCCACTGTTCGTCTGGCAATCCGGGGACGACATTACAACCACCTTTGACTAGGCAGGTTTTGACTGCTTCTAAGGAGTCAATAATGGCACTGTCTTCGCCATTTTCGCGGACGTAGTACATATTGCCAAATCTGGTTTGCAGTTCGATCCAGAAGGTTCTAGGCATGAGTCTGTAGACATCATCGCCGACGCGGAAGTTTAATGTATTGCCACCGCGAGAATCTGAGACGACGAGGACGCTTTTCTCATCTAGGTTCCAATATTTACGTACCGCACGTCCGGGAGTTCGATCGTACTGAGTCAAGATTCGCAGTTTCCAGCCAGTTTCGGCTTCAAATTTGTCGATGTCTTTGACGAGGTTCTCTTCTTGGATTGGGGTGAAGGTTTTCGCTAAATCGATGATCGGGGTTTGTTCGGTGGGGAGGAGTTCGGGATTGTCAAAGGCTTGGGCGGACGGCGCGATCGACCACACGGATATACTTAGTACGATGGCAATTGCAGATCCGAGCAGGCGACGTAATATCATGTTCGATCAAGGTATTTTCTAGTAAAGTCAGTTAAATAGAGCGAATAAAAGTTTGCGCGGTATTCACCGTTATCGATCGGGCAACTAGTCGATGCCGCATAGAATTACGGTAAGTGCATAACTCACAGCAATTGCAGCGGTTTAGCCGCGACTATCTTTACCGACCGAAATTAATTTATTATTAATTTACTTTACAATACTTTACGAGGAAACGGGCGATCCGATCGATGTCGATCTAACTCACCTTCGATCCAAGATGAGAAGCTAGGGGATGAACTTAATTGCCAAATAAACAGACAATCTGAGATCGGCGTGTTCAACCTTCGATCGAGAGATTGTGATAGCGATGGTCTAATTTTTGAGATCTGAAGTCTGAATTAGAAATGTCTATTCTTTTGAAA
>NZ_JANOJV010000267.1:0-12201 GCF_031418915.1 Chamaesiphon sp. VAR_48_metabat_135_sub
CAGAGCGGGTAGAAGGGCACAAAGTGCGCGAACGTAGCCCCAGTTTTGCCGACCACTTCAGTCAAGCAACCCTATTTTGGAATAGCTTATCCACTGGCGAACAGGATCGCGTCGTCGAAGCCGCTCACTTTGAACTGGGTAAAGTGCCCCAAAAAGAAGTCAAACAACGGATGCTCGATCGATTCAACAAAGTCGATGGCGAACTCGCCAAGCGCGTTGCTAAAGGTCTAGGAATGCCAGCACCGACCGAACCAGCCACCCCCAACCACGGTCAAAAGTCCCTCGCACTGAGCCAAGAACACACCACCAAGACCGCCAAAGGTCGTAAAGTGGCAATTCTAGCAGCAGATGGTGTCGATGCCGCTCAGATCGCCATGCTCAAGCAATCCCTGAGCGCAATGCACATCAACTCCGAGCTAGTCTCTCTCTATGGCGGATCGATCGTCAACAGCGATGGTGGCAAGATCGAGGTCGATCAGACCTTCTTGACAACTGCATCGGTACTCTACGACGCGATCTATGTCCCTGGTGGCGATCGCAGTATCGAGGCTCTCACCGCCCACGGCGACCCCTTGAGCTTCATTCACGAAGCTTTCAAGCACTTCAAACCGATCGCGGCAACTGGTGAAGGTGTCGATCTACTAATGCAAGCCGACCTCAAAGGGATCGACTCCAGCCAAGTCAATGGCAAAATGAGCAACCAGTTGGGTGTAATTGCCAGCCGCGATCCTGCGGACATGGTGGCATTTACGAAGGCTTTTATCGATGCAATTAAAGAGCATCGGTTCTGGACGCGCCCTATTCCTGGTACTGCATCTGTGAAGGCAGCAGCCGCGAAAATGTTGATGGAAAAAGAACGAGTCAAATCGTAGAACACAAGTCTGTTGGAGATAATGCGTAGATCTCTACCCCACCCTAGCCCTCCCCTTATAAAGCGGATGCAACCACGCGGAGGTTCCCACCGCATGTGTTGCACCAAGCACCGGATGCGCGCACCGTCCTTTGTTCCCCGACAGTGAAGCGCACCAAGCAGGGGAGGGGACAAATCCTAGTTAAGCAGAGGATCTAGAGGCATTTTACTCGACGATAAGTCGGCTCCTCCCCTTTCCAAGGGGAGGTTGGGTGGGGTACAGATCTACGCATCAACTCTAATAGACTTGTGTATACACGGTAGCCTTTCCAAGGGGAGGTTGGGTGGGGTGTAGATCTCCGCATTAACTCTAAATTATTATCAAAACGAACTCTAGCCAACTTGTGTATACACCGTCGCCTTTACAAAGGGGGTTAGGGAGGATTTTTTATTGTCACAGGTAACAAAACAGCCTCTAAAATCTCTACCTTTTGACCGATCGCAGATCTAACTTCTGAAAGATTATGAATCGCTGAATTTTTCCTAACTTGGTTAGTAGCGATTAACCGCAAATTCAAAACTTAAATAATAGTCAAAAGTTATGGCAGATAAAATGCAAATAGATCCACCGAATACTGACCAGCCAACAGGACTTAATCCTGATGGAACATTGAGAAAAAATATACCAGATGTCGATCCGACTGAAATCGAAGATCCCAGAGCGATCTTTGCTGATAAAGATCGGTCTTTTTTGGAATAGGTGATGGTTGAAGGTGGCTTTGCCGATCCTTATGATGCCAGAGATTTTACGGAAGTTGTGTTTCGGATTATGCGCGACTTGATGACAACTGAAGCAGCCGATTCTCCTAAGGGAGAGGCTTCGCCAACGAGTTGCCAGTGAGCTACATGAAGAAATCATGCCCACCGATGAAAAAGCCCTCCAACTGGAAGTAATAGATCTGTGGAAAGATAGCAATCCGATCGTAGCTTTTCTTAGTCGGGTACGTCCACCGTGGCAAGGCCCAGGCATCTTCAAAATTGATTCCGATCGCTTCTTTTTCCGAGCGGCTAATGAAGGCGGATTGGAAGGAGATTCTGACCATAAAGATGGTCGGCGCAAGCGAGCTGTTAAGACTGTATTCACTGCAACTAAATCAGCGTAATTATCCCTGCCAAGGATGAGGCACAGACGATGGTTGCAACTCTTACCGCACTTGCCAATCAGACACATCTGAGCGGAAAGCCTTTGAATCCGCTCACCTATGAGATTATTATCTTAGCCAATAATTGTAGCGATGATTCGGCGACGATCGCGCGTCAGTTTGCCCAGCAGCATCCAGAGCTAGTCTTACATATTGCTGAGGTGACATTACCGCCCGATCTTGCATATATCGGTCAACGCCGGAAGATGAAGCCTTTTATCAAGCCTTACTACGGGTGGATGCGCGGTTTCGCCATAGCCCCCTGGTGCAGGTGACAACCTCAGCAAGAGTATCGGGGCGATCGCCAGTAGGACTAGCAGCCCAGCTTCGTAAATGGGCGGAATTGTCGGAGGGTTCGATGCTTAAAGTCGAACCAGTCGCTGCGATGATTGCTGGGTTTCAATCGCGGCACAAGCTGCGATCGCTGTGGCAGCGATTATTATCTGGCTCGAAGATTTCTGTGGATGAAGTGGAGTCAGTAGCGGGCAAATTAGGGATCTGTGCTAATTGGTTATTCGCTGAGTTGCTCCAACATCACACGTTTGGTGAACTATTCGATCGCGTAGCGCGCCACCAAGGCGGTCGAGTTTCCCAGCATCAGCAACACCATTATTTGAGCCGTTGGCAACCGATCGACGTTAAGGTGGCGATTGAAGAGCTGCGCCAATATTTAGTAACTTTCAATCATCATCCTGGTTGATTTTAGATCCCCGACTTCTTAAAAATTGGGATCTATTCCGTCTACCTAACGTGAGTTCGGGATAAGCTCCGCTCTACACCACCTGGGGATCAATCCCCAGGCCAATAGCTCAAGTCCACTCAAGTGGACTGGCCAATCTTTAGTCCACTTTAGTGGACTTTACCTGTGAGCACCGCACTTGAGCGGGTGGGTGATGAACATAGCAAACATCCCTATCCCGTTGGCGTAGCCTCTCCGTAAGGAGAAACTGACGTTAATTAAGTCCACTTAAGTGGACTTTTGCCAACCGCCCCGCACTTTAGTCGTGGGGCGGTTGGCAACGAAGCACCAAGATTTTAGCATTCTCCTATATAAAACTAGATCTACCTAAATCTTTTCAAATAGATCCAGTCGATATTTGTCCTCAGTTAAACTTTTAATCCGCTTGAGTTTATCGGGCACTAATTTTAAAAAGTCATCATGCACTTCGTCACCAGTTAGTGACAATATACCTCGATCGGCAGTCCAATGTACCAATAATAAATGACCTTGAGCTTGCAACCCTTCGATAATCAGACCTTGGGCTTTATGAAGATCCTCCCAAGACCAGTAGTATCCGACCTCTGACAGGACGATCAGATCGAAAGACTCTGTGGGAAATGATTCCGGCACTGACATCAGCTCAAACTTAATATTAGTTAGCTGTTGACAGCGATCGATTGCTTGCGATTGAGCGATCTGCGAGACATCTACAGATAGCAATGATTGACACCGCCGCGCCAGTTTCTCAGTCAAAATCCCGATCGAGCCGCCAATTTCAAATCCGGATTGATAGAGATTGCTTGGGAGGGCATTCAGCGTCGCTGCATATTTTTTCGCTTCGTACTCGCTGGTAGCAAACTGCCACGGATCGGAATTTTCTTGATAAAGTTGCTCAAAAAATTCGGTGGTTAGGGATTTTGGATTCGATGAATTCATGTTTTTTCTTCAAAATAAACTTCCCAGGGACGGGTAAAATTAGCTAACATTTCGGCACTCAAACAGAAGCCATGCGGATCGTCATCAATTAGTTGACCCAATTGCGATCGGTAGGAATTAATTGCTTGATTTTTTTGCTTTAATACTGACTGAATATCTAATCTCCACCCAGTAATTTGACACAAATCCGCTGTTGTTTGCTGGGAAATATCCCAGTCCCAAATTGGATATTCAATCACTTGCGGTGTGATTTCCAAGCTCAAAATTGCTGCTTCAATCAATTGCCAAGTAGCTCGATGATCGGGATGTGGATCTCTTCGCCAAGGTACAAAGATCGTATCGGGCATGGTTGCTTGTAAATATTTGCGGCAGCGGACTTTCGCGGTCTGAAACTTAGGCGCGGTTATGGTGGGGATAGCACCATCTTTGAGGTGTAAAAAAGTTACTGCCCGCCGATTTACGCCGAGTATTTCCAGTGCTGTCAGGGTTTCTTGCGATCGAATCCACCGCAGCCTTGGAGCTGGATATGTTTGAGAGTTGGGATGGGAACCTGTACCATCGCTGACGATCAGCACACTGACATCATAGCCTTGGCGACAGAGCAAGGAGATCGCGCCCCCACAACCTAGAGTTTCATCATCGGGATGGGGTGCCACGATCAGCACTCGCTGTCGATTGATGGTGTTGATATTGCGGATTGGTAAAGCTGCGGGATCTGCTAATAAAATACCAGAGTTTGTCGGAGTCGATCTCCGTCGTAACGGCAATACAGCACGGGAGGTAACTGGATCGCGTTTCCAGTCTTCAGGTAGATTCTGCATGAGTCCACAGGGTATCGGTAATATCTGTTTTGAGCACGTACTGTCCGACTGAAGCGATCGAGGCATCAAAGGCAGGTTGACGCAGATAGAGAGTCAGATCGCGAATGATCCGCTCGATCGAGTGCGGCGGCAATAATCCCCTTGTGCCAACCGATCGGGAACAGAGCTGGATCGCTTCCATCCCAATTTGTTCGATCGCCGTGCGAACCATGTTGGTATAAGCAACTAGAGCCGCTGCTTGGGGGTGAACGATCGCCGGATCTCCAGCAAAGATCGGATCGTACTGTTCGAGCTGGCTAGCGGCACCCTGGAGCCACAGATGACCACTTTCGATCCCAAGTGCCATTCTACCCAGCCGCTCCTCTTGGGAGGGATCTTTGGTGCGATCTATACTCTGCAAAAATTGACGGGTAGCATCAAATAACGCAGCGGCTCCACCCAACTGCACGGCGGCAAATCTTACCACCCCAGCCGTCAACCAGGGCTGGCGGTAGTAGTCCCCAGGTTGCCCAATTAGCGCGCTCTCGTCCAAGATTACCCCTGTAAAATCCACCTTACAGCTAGCAGTTGCCCGCATCCCCGCAGGTTGCCACCAGCTCGGATCGCTGACGGTGGCGACTTCATCCATCGACACAATACACAGTTGCCAAGCCCCATCTGGCAATGCTCCACCAATAAATAATGGTCGATCGACATATCCGCAACCAGTGGCGAATGTTTTGGCACCTGCTAGCCGATACTTGCCATTCCCTAGCGGCATGATTTTCACGCCATCATTTTCTTCGGCATTCCAGACTCCAAAGATTTTATTTTGGTGAGCAGCGTTAGCAAAAGCTTCGATCTGGGCGGGAGTGCCAAAAGTCTGAATTAGTTGCAAGGCGTTGACATGTCCCTCATAGATCCGCCCCACGACTAGATTTGCTCTGCCGATCGAGGTCAGCAGCGTTAGCAATTTGCCGATCGAACTACCATCAATTCCCAATCCCAATCCACCCCAGGTACGGGCTAAAGGTACCGTCAATAAACCTGCCTTGGCAATTAGCTCAAATTCCTGGACGGGAAAGGCTCCACTGCGATCGATTGTCGCCGCATTCGCCGCACAAAAATCGGTGACATGGGTGACTCGATCGAATAAATCGGTGAGTTCAACTTGACGAGCGGCTAACTCATGGGCGATCCATAATGGCTCTATCGGTAGATGCTTGACGGTCAAAATTTTCGCTCCTTGACATTGAAAAATCGCATATCGCGGACACTTGTGATTAAGTGCATCCTGTCTAATAGTCGATTAATTTAGCGCAATTGGCATCTCTCGATCGAGATGTTTTTGATTGATGAACAATCTATCGAAATGCAGATTTAACGGATACTCTAGCAATCCTAAATGAGAAGCGTAATCCCTAGAGGGCGGGCACGAGGCACCGCCCCTACAAGTTACCTGTAGCAGGGTGGTTTCATACAAGAAAAGAAAAATGTCAAAACCCTAGTTCTTAGTCTTCAAACGCCCTCTGCGAAGGCAGACGCTACGCGAACAAATGAATTTGGGGCTAAGAGCGAAAGTCCACTGAAGTGGACTAAGCGATTTTTCTTCCGGTGTATGAAACCACCCTGCCTACAAGTTACCTGTAGGGGTGCCCCTTGTCGGTACCCGAAGATCTACGTTTAGTACTAATATTTTTATACTGCTGCAAGATCTGGGTATTTTCAAGTACCCTCTCAGTTATTAACCAAAATTGGCAACGTGAAATAAAACTTTGTCCCCTCTCCGAGTTGAGATTTTAGCCAAATTTTGCCACCTTCGGCTTCAATAATTTTCTTGACAATTGCCAGTCCAATCCCTGTACTATCAGATCGATTTTGAGGGTTCACCGCTTGGAAAATCTCAAAAATCTTCTCATGCTGCTCTGGGTCAATCCCTGGGCCATCATCGGCGACAATAAATTCATAGAAATCATCACGCTTTGTCGCTGAAATATAAATCGAACCATCGAGCCTGTGGTGATGTTTGATGCCATTACTAATCAGATTGGTAAATACCTGGGACAGGCATAGCCACTTGGTATGGAAGACTGGTAAATCTGGATCGATAACGATCGAAAATGTTGGCGGTGGATCGATCGAATCGATCGTCTCAGCTAGTAATTCGGTCACAAAGACAGGCTCGATCTGAGTATCTACATGACCGATGCGGGCGTAGTTGAGTAGTCCGTCGATCGTCGCTTCCATCCGCCGGACTCGGCTCCGCAATAGTACCATTTGTGGTCGGGTATCGATGGTCAGCACTCCTTCGAGATCGTCTTCGATCCACTGGGATAGATTGGAAATTCCGCGCAGAGGGGCTTTGAGGTCATGTGCGACAATATGGACGAAAGCATCTAGATCTTGATTTCGTTGTTCGAGATCGGCTTCGGCTTGTTTGCGTTCGGTGATATTCATCATCGTTCCCAGCAGGCGATCCGGCTCCCCTGCGGCATTATAGTAACCGCGTCCTTGCGAGAGTACCCAGCAGATCGTGTCATCTGGGTGAATAGTCCGGTATTCCTTGACAAATTCACCACACTCACGGATGGCAATGCTCATCGTCTCAGATACCCGATCGCGGTCGTCGGGATGTATTATTTCTAACCGCTCGGCATAGGTCAATTGCAAATCGGGTGAGAGTCCGAAAAGTGCTTGGCAGCGAGCGTCCCAGGTCAAAAGCTGCGTCTGGATATCTAAGCACCAAATGCCCTGGTTCCCGCCCTCAAGCGCAAGCTGGAGCCTTTCCTCGCTCAATCGAATCCGATCGGACGATCGGATTCGATCGTAGTCCACTCGATTGAGAATACCAGCATTTAGTTCAATTAGTCCGAATAAGGTTGCTACCAGCAACAGTGCCATCAGCGAAAACGCAAAATTAGCATCGTATAAATTGGCCTGATAACCGCGCAAAATCAGCCAACCGAGCACCACAGGTACCAGGATGGCGATCGGTATAAATCGGCGGGCGACATCACCACCGATTAAATCGCTAGTGATCGCCCGCATCCAGCCAAGATCGCTCTTGAGTGCCAAAATCCCTGCACATAAGACGATAAACACGACGGCTGTCTCAAAGGCCATTGCCGTCGTGTTTATGCTGAATTGATAAAATACTCGGACGTTATAGATGTAGCCGATCGCAGCTTGGAGTGCAATAAAACCAGCCACGAGTGCCAGAGTTTGACCAATTGCGATTCGATTGCTGAGGTATATTTGGTATTTTCGTTGTCGCTGCGGTTGTAGATGCTGGTGATTTGCCAGCCACAGTCCTAGCCCCACCAAGCCAAAATTAATTGCCGTATTGATGCCCATCCGACCAGGGTCTGAAGCGATCGGTGCTACCAGATCGCGAATTAGCACTTCATCGATGCCGAGATTCCAGCCAAAGATATACTGACTGAGGGTAGTGAGTCCGATCATACTCACTGCGATCGCGCATCCTTTCGCAATTCGGGTCGTTAGCATTCGTTGCTGGCGAGTTTGGAGATTTAGCGATATCCCCGCCAGGATGAAACACAGTGCCGTATTGGCTTTCATCGTCGCGGAGCCAGGAATCACGCTCTTGAGTACCGCTAGATCTAGGAACCAGCCAATTAAGACTAGAATTCCCGCCAGCATGACCACGCCACTGCTAATCTTCGCTATTTGTAGATCTAGAGGATCTATGCTTGCAAACCAGCTTTTGGTGCGTGTGAATGAGTGCGATCTTTGCATACTAAATCACTATTTAATTGTTCAGGAGGACTGTAAATGCTCGATCTAATTTACTCGCTCGAAAATGAGATCGATTCCTTGAAGCTCGGTGGCATCCTCAGCCGTTTATCTCTGTCAAAAAAATTGATGTGCTGGATCTCCCACTTCGGGATTTCATCAGCCGATCGGAGACAACTTGTTTTGCCATCTCACTTTTTCAAGCCCCATGAACGACTACCATTATGCTTGATTAAGTGGTCGGAATCCGCCTTTTGAAAATAAACAACTATAAATGTTATACCTTTAGACAGAGGTTATGTTTCGTGGATGTTGGGATGCTAGAACAGCAGTGCAAAACTTAGGAAACCCAGTAATGGCTGATTTACACAATATTGTTGAAGGCGTACAAGATACTCTAGGCAAATTAACGCCTACCCCAGTTATTCTCCAAACTCGATATTTTGGTCAATAATGCTGGGATTGCTGGGACGACTGACTCGATCGAAAAGGCGACAGTAGAAGACTACGAACAGGTGTTTAACCTGAATGTTCGTGGCGTTTTATTCTCATTGCAGGAAGCGTCCAAACACATGGGCAATGGCGGCAGAATTGTGAATATTTCTTCAACAACAACCTTGCATCCTAGTGGCAGAATGGCCGTTTATGCAGCCAGCAAAGCGGCAGTCAAGCTATTTACCCAAGTGATGGCACAGGAAGTCGGCGATCGAGATATCACGGTCAATACCGTTACACCTGGGCCAACTGTACCTGGTATGTTTAGCCGTTTATCGCCCGAACATCAACAGCAAGCTGCCGCCAGTTCGCCCTTCAATCGTGTGGGTACACCCCAAGATATTGCCGATATTGTGGCATTTTTGGTAAGTGAAGACGCGCGATGGATCTCAGGTCAAGAAATCTGTGCTAATGGCGGCGCAAAGATTTAATTAAATACACGCTTTAAACCAATGAATAATACTCTATTCGATCGATTATTTCGAGACGCTGCTGGTCAAATTGTGATCTGGCAACCACCCAATTTACCGATCTTAATCTGGGTGTCCGCTACATTGCTCAAGCTGGTCTTTCAAACTGGTCAAGTTAAACTTGTACTAGATTTATTAGCTTTTAGTTCTCTCCTCTACTGGTCGTTCCTCGAAATCACCCAAGGTGTTAATTATTTTCGGCGAGATTTGGGGGTAGTTGTCCTCCCGTGCCTTTTATCGATCCAGTAAAGAATTTTGCGTCTCCGGCAACGACAGATTACGATCGAGCAGAACAGCTATTTGTTCAGCTTTTAACTACAGAGAATCTCGATAGACAGGTAATTACCAATCAGGGTGTGCAAGAGGTCAAATTGGCATTTCAAGAGTTTGAAACCGCTTTGCAGAATGCTTTGGCAATTAGCTATCTAGATCGGGCAACGCCAGAGATCGAAAATCGGTTTTTACAGCGGATTCTCTACCGCATTAACCGACTTAATTTTATCTGGTACAAAGATTTAAACGAGTATACTAACGAACGTTCGCGGTACGTGCAATGGGTGCGCGATCGGATTGAGGAGCCTTGGCAAGTTTGGGAGTCAGCCCAGCTCGATCTCAATGTCAAAGATTTAGCTACAAATGACATTAAAGCGGCATTAATTGCGCGAGGAGATGTCGATTTAGCACCGCCAATATCGGCAAATAAGTGGTATTTGCGGCACGAAATGACCCTAGAGAGCTATCGTTACCTAATTGCGATCGCTTCTTTGGATGGGTTGGTAGAGTCCAGTCGCCTGTGCAATTTGTTAGGTGGTGCTAGCAATGAAATCCAGGCGACACTGATCCGCGTTTTGCTCGAAGAATATGGAAATGGTCGCCTCAGTCGCAAGCATTCTACTTTCTTTGCAGAAATGATGGTAGAACTCGATCTCGATCCGACTCCAGAAGCTTATCTGGATTTGGTGCCGTGGGAAGTTTTAGCCTCAATCAATCACAATTTCCTGCTCACCCAGCGTAAGCGCAACTTCTTACGATACATCGGTGGCTTTACCTACTTTGAAATTGTTGGCCCTTCAGTCTATCAAGACTATATCGCTGCTACCGATCGCTTGGGACTGTCCGAAGCTGCCAAGGGGTATTGGGAATTGCATGTCAAAGAAGACGAACGACACGGACAATGGATGCTCCACAACGTCTCATTACCGCTAGTCGATATGTATCCCCAGCAGGCATGGGAACTCGTCCTCGGATACGACCAAGACAAGTATATGAGCGATCGGGCTGGCAATGCAATCGTCAAAATCATTCAAAATTCAACATTTAATTAAAACACATGAATTTGCTCCAAACGCCAACCAATCGAGAAAATACCTCGGTTCAATCTTATTCGCCCAATGAAGTATTTTTCTGTCCCGAAGAATCTCAATTTTATTCCCAATGTTTAGAACGAATGGTGCTCAATCGTTGTACCAGCTCGGAACTAGTAATTGAGTTTGGTTCTGGCGATGGCTCTCCTGTGATTCACAGCTTGCTCAAAACTCCTTTTCAAGGCAAAATTCACGGGTATGAGTTGAATTCTACCTCGGCGAAACTAGCGCAATCGCGAATCGATCGCTATCAACTAAATGATAAATATGTCGTTCGCAATCAATGCTTTTTTGAAGGTTGGCAACAGTCTGGAGCTAATTATCTGATTGCTAATCCGCCTTATTTGCCTGCACCTGACAATGATATTTATATGCCATCCTTGCATGGCGGAGCCGATGGTGCGGCGATTACCAAACGTCTATTTACAGTGGGTTGCGATCGGGTGTTATCGATGATTTCTGCCTATTCAAATCCTGTCGAAACTATTGAGTATGCGATCGATCGCGGGTATCAAGTAATTGATTTTACAATCTCGCCGTTGGAATTTGGCTATTATAGTTCTGAATCAAAGGTAAAAGAGACGATTAGCGCGCTCAAAAGAGATCGCAAAGCTTTTTATTCGCCAAATGTCTATCTACTGGCTGGCGTATTATTTGAAAAGCAAGGTCGAGGCTCCCAAGATCTATCAGCAGAACTACTACATGTTATGACCGCTTTTTAGCTGGTAAGCTGTCGAACATTGAAATCGAGTTATGAAGGTAAGAGTGTTAACTTAGATCCCCGACTTCTTGGACTCGACTTTGTTTGTAGCAGCACTAGTTTTAACCGCTGAATTCTTTGAAGTGCTGCTTGTCTTGAATTTGTCGTTGGCTAGCTATGATAGTAGATCCTCGATCGATGATTAATACTCAGCTTACAAAGCTTTTGCTGGCATTCCATCATCCGAAAGAGGTAGGGATCGTTCATTTGGGGGAGATGTGGTAAGTAGATGTCGTTCGAGCATCATCAAATAATCGGGATCTGTCTTGGCTAATTGCCACACTTCATGAAAAATTCTAGCAGATTCGGCTTTAATTGGATCTTCCTGATTTGGTAAGATAATTTTGGAATCCTTGGCATATTTGCGCCCTGATTTATGATTGGCATAACGACGAGCGCGAGTGTAACCCATCTGGAGAAACTTCCGCGCCATATCCATCCCGACAAAATCTTTCTGTTGCTTATATTCAAGGAACAGATCGTAAATTTTATCGGCAGATTGGCGGGCAATTTCTGGTGTTTTAAATCTCCAGTACGGTAAGATTTCGCTTTTATAAGGTTCGACGAGTAAGACACCTTGCTCGCCTTTACCAACGCGATAAAGTTCGGGATGTTGGCGGAAATCGATCGTTTTAAAGTCAAGTGTATAGTCGAATTTCTGCATTGTTGGATTTGTGGCGGAGATCTACCCACCCCGCCTGCGGCACCCCTGTCTTGTCTTGCTGTCTTGTCGTTTTTTTATTCGGGGGGAACCCCCGAATAAAAACGCCGCTAAACCGTCGGGGAACCCGACGAGCGCAAATCGCTGCGGTTAAAAAAAGATCTTCGATCGTAGTAATAAAATCGAAGT
>NZ_JANOJV010000268.1:0-66075 GCF_031418915.1 Chamaesiphon sp. VAR_48_metabat_135_sub
CCCCCACACCCCCACACCCCCACACTTCAACTACCAGCTAATTGTTGTACTTTGGCTAATAATTCCTGGCTCAATTTAACAAATGCTTTAGAACCAGCAGAGCCAGGATTATCAACAACGACAGGTTGAAAACTATCGATCGCTTTAGCAACATTTACATCCATTGGAACGCGAGTTTGAAAAATCTTACTCGCATCAAAGTCTTGGGTAACTCGTTGCATTACCTGGTCGTAGTAACGGGCAAATAACGTACTACCAGATAGAATAAAGACAACGCCTAATAAACTACTTTCCAAACAGTTTTTATCACCTTGATGGGCTTCGCGAAGCTTAGAGATTCGCCGTTCTAATAACTGCATCCCCACTAAAGATAGTGGTTCGGGACGGGCGGGCATGATATAAAAATGACTGGCCATAATCCCACTTCTGGTGAGGAGATTGTATCCAGGAGCGCAGTCGAGAATAATAAAATCGTATTCGTCGATAACTGGAGCTAAAATATCTTTGATCAGAGATCCTTCAAATCCGTTCCAGGCATCGATGAAATCTATATTGGGATTATTAATAGTTTCCTCATGAAGTTTTTCAGATACTAAAAACTCATCGTAAATATCGATATCTCCAGCTAATAAATCCAATCCTTTGACCCAGGAAACATCAGCGGTAATTAGATCTTTGGTGTCAAACTTGTAACGGCTACTCGGTTTGAGAACTTTAGCAATCGAATAACTAATTGTCTTTTTCTCGCGCCGAATCTTAGCAAAATCTTGAGGTGTGACGAGGCTCAGAGTAGCACTAATCTGAGTATCGAGATCGACAACTAGAACACGCTTTCCATGCAATTTGGCAAGACAAGCAGCTAGATTGACGGTGAGGGTAGTTTTACCGACACCTCCTTTCATATTGACAGTGGCAATAACTAGTCCCATGATTTATCTGAAATAGCTCCCTGACTTTAGTGTGAGGTGCGGACAGTATCCGTAACCGCTACATATGATAGTTGGTTTCGATCGCCTTGAGATCGATTCGAGCTGTTCTAGTTGACATAATTTTACTTATTAGAAGTAGGCAGATGCTACACAGATAGGAAAAGGAATCGTTAGACGGACTTTATCTCGATTGCCAGCAACATCGAGATAAAGTCAGCAGATGTTGCGCTGGATGCTTTACAAGCAGAAAAGTTTCGGCATAATGCCGCTTCGTTCCATTACGGCAGGGGGATTCTGCCGCAGAATGGGTATAGAGCAGATATTCCGATCGCGAAGTCAGGTTAAGCTATATTTAGCGAAGTATAGATATATAGAGTAAAAACGGTGCTGGACATTAGACAGATTAGAGAAAATCCAGAATTAGTACAGACAAAACTAGATCTCCGAGGAGCGGGTGTGTATGACATCCAACCCATTCTCGCTCTGGATAAACAACAGCGCGAGCTAGAATCTACCCGCAGTCAACTTCAGGCGCGAAGCAACGAAATCGGTAAGCTCGTCGGAGTGCAAATGAAATCGGGAACCGCCCCCAATGCGCCAGAGATTCAAGCTCTCAAGGATGAAGGAAATGCTGTCAAAGCCCAGTTAAACGAATTGGAGCCAGCCGAGCGAGAACTCAAAGCGCAGATTACCACTCTGATTTTACAACTACCCAACCTCCCGAGCGATACTACGCCGATCGGTAAAAATGAGGATGAGAATGTCGAACTCCGTAAGTGGGGCGATGAATATATCCCGACAAATTCGCAGATTTTGCCACATTGGGAAATTGGTGAGAAATTAGGGATCTTAAATTTCGAGAGCAGTGCGAAACTCGCTCAGAGTCGATTTGTCACGCTTATCGGCGCGGGTGCGGCTTTGGAACGTGCCTTGATTGGGTTTATGCTCGATCGACAGATTGCGGCAGGATATACTGAAGTTAGTCCGCCGATTCTGGTCAATACGGCTTCGATGACGGCAACTGGGCAACTTCCCAAGTTTGCTGAAGATGGCTTTAAATGTGCCGAAGATGATTTGTGGTTGATTCCCACAGCGGAAGTTCCCGTTACCAATCTCTATCGCGAACAGATCCTCAATAGCGAACAACTTCCCATCCGTCACTGTGCTTACACCCCCTGTTTTCGGCGCGAAGCTGGAAGTGCGGGGCGAGATACGCGCGGTTTGATTCGACTCCATCAGTTCAATAAAATCGAGCTAGTCAAATTCGTTCATCCTGACACATCGGCACAGGAACACGAAGCCCTTGTAGCCAATGCAGAAGCTATTCTCCAGGCTCTGAAACTACCTTATCGAGTGTTAGAACTCTGTACTGGAGATATCGGCTTTAGTGCGGCGAAATGCTATGACTTAGAAGTCTGGCTACCTTCGGCTGGCAAATATCGGGAAATTTCCAGTTGTTCCAATTTTCAAGATTTCCAAGCACGGCGCGGCGATATTCGCTTTAAGGAAACAGGGAAAAAAGGTACTCAATTTCTCCATACGCTCAATGGTTCGGGATTAGCTGTGGGGAGAACGATGGCAGCAATTTTAGAGAATTATCAACAAGTAGATGGGACCATTAAAGTACCGGAAGTATTGCAATCTTATCTAGGCAGAGCGGTACTTTAACGTGAGTTTAGGTTAAGGATCTCCACTCAATGATGTTTTGCTCCGCTCGGTACCCGCCTGAGGATTAATCCCCAGGCTAACCACTCAAGTCCGTTGAAACGGACTTGAGCCACCAGCCCGCACTTTAGGGCGGGGCTAGAGCGAAGAAAATTAATTTTGCTTAACCCAACTGAGGTTACTTTAAGTTGAAATTAGGTTACAAGTTAAGTCGGGGGTATGTCCTCACTTTTCTTTTCGACTTGATAGTGTAAAAATAGTTCTTGTTCGACTCGATCGACACTCAACAGTCTCAGTCTAGGAGCCAAGTCTGAAGTAAAGCCAACTCCAGAAACCGGACTGGGTGCCGCACTACCCCCATAGATAAAGGGGCAAATAGTCAACCACAATTCGTCTATAAAATCAGCCGCAAATAAACTTGCTGCTAGTTCAGAACCACCTAGAAAACAAATATTTTCTACACCCAATTCAGCCAGTTTAACTTTCACAGCTTGCCAATCAATATCGCTACCATCGGCAGTTTCACAGACTAAAACGCGGCCGAAACTAGCTCGCTCGATCCAATCGAGCGAGCCTTTTTTAGTTGTCAATAACCATCGTTCGATCGGTTGACTAAAAAATGGTAACTGAGGATCGATCTTACCACTCCGAGAACAAATAATCTGGGGTGGTTGAGGTGTTTGTCCTCGATCGATCCTAGCTTGAATCAACGCTCGATCTGGTTCCCGTACTTCACTACTTTCATTTCCATCCAACAGGGTACCGCTACCAACTAAAACTACATCAGCTAATAATATTTGCTCTACCATATGGGCATAATCTCTGTCAGAGCCAAATGTTGGAGGTGATTTTGTCACATCCGCAATCTTGCCATCGGCAGTCATCGCGAGCACGAGAGTTGTCTTCATTAATTAGTGGGGAGTTGGGAGTTGGCTGTACCACAGTAGGCGTGTGGGGAAAATTGACGAGCGATTTTTAATCCACTTTCAACTTTCCACTTCTTCAATACAACCTTTTCAGGACGTAATCTGACAGATCGAACAATGCTTGGAGTGAAGTTGAGGGAGCTAAACCCTTCAGTTGGGCGAGAGCTAACTGGGCGTGGTGGTTGGCAAGAGCGCGAGATTTGGCAATCCCATCACTATTGAGTACCAAACTCATCGCCTTCTCCCAGTCTGCCTCATCTTCAAATTCAGTCGCAATTAATTCGACAAGTTGGGGATGTTCTTCCATCGCGTATAGCGTTGGAGCGGTTAGATTTCCACTTGCCAAATCTGAGCCAGCCGGTTTACCCAAAACTTCATCGGAAGCGGTAAAGTCGAGAATATCATCGACAATCTGGAAAGCTAGCCCTAGATTGCGTCCATAGAGATATAGTTGCTCGCAAGTCTCTGGAGATTTGTCACTGAGCAAGCCAGCCGCTTTGGAACTATTGGCAAGTAGGGAGGCAGTTTTATAATAACTCTTCTCTAAATAGGATTCGATCGAGAAATCCGTTTCAAATTGATTCAATCCCTGCTGAATTTCTCCTTCAGCTAAGTCCATAATCACCTGTGACAGCAGCTTAACTACTTCTAGGTTGTCAAGGTTGGCCAGGTACCAAGACGACTGGGCGAAGAGGAAATCGCCCGCTAGTACCGCGATTCGATTATCAAATAGACTGTGTACTGTTGGTACACCCCTACGGGTGGCGGCTGTGTCTACCACGTCATCGTGGACTAGACTCGCCGTATGGATCATTTCGGTAATTTCTGCGAGTCTGCGGTGACGTGGGGTAATTTCCCCGTCAGGCATTGTGGCGCGGGCAATTAGCAAGACGATAGCTGGGCGCACGCGCTTTCCCCCAGCCCCAAATAAATGTTCGGCGGCTGCGTATAAAATTGGGTGACGGGCACCGACGAGGTTTTTGAGGTTCTCCGTCAAAACTTCTAGGTCAGTTTCAACAGGAGCAAATAGGGATTTCACTGAGGTCATCGATCGAGCGGCTCAGAGGATGAGTTTACGAAAGTTTACATATATTCTAAGCTATTTTCCCCCACATAGGTATTAGGTATTAGGTATTAGGTGTTAGGTTTTAGGCCTTAGGGGGTGAATTCGAGTTTTCAGGGGTGTTTTGACCAATCTTAGTTATTGAGGATTAGGTATTTTAGTGCTCAAGCCTAAAACCTCAAGCCTAAGAAACTGTAACTGTCGGGAGAGTTATCTGTTCGACCAACGGCTGAGTAGGCAGCCATTGAGTTGCAAGTTGGGCAAATTGCTGAGGATCGCCACTGACGATGAATTTGGTGGATAGAGCGTTACTGTGGCTTTGGATGCCAAGAAGGTTGAGTTCTTTAGCGGCAGCGGCGACAACATCAATAGCGGGGTTAACAAATTTGACAGTGCTGGGGACAAATTTCCGCAAGATGGGTTCGAGGTGGGGATAATGGGTACAGCCATAGACTAGAGTATCGATCGATCGATCGAGTAATGGTTGAATATACTCCTTGGCAATCTCTAGCGTATATGGTTCTTCTAAGCGATTATTTTCGATCAGCGGGACAAATTCAGGGCAAGCAACTTGCCATACTTGGGCAGTTGGGTTTGCTTCGCGGATTGCGTGGAGATAGGCATTACTATTTACCGTAGCTGGAGTCGCAATTACTCCAATCCTTCGCCCCTGTCGAGCGGCGGCTCTAGCACCAGGTAATATCACACCCAGAATCGGCAAATCGTATTCATCGCGAACGGTTTCTAAAGCTAGTGCCGAACTGGTATTACATGCCATAATTGCCATCTTCACCCGTTGCTGCACCATCCAATCCAATGTTTCGCGGGTAAATTTTAAAATCTCTGCTGCACTCCGGTTGCCATATGGCACTCTCGCAGTATCCCCAAAGTACAGAACCGACTCATGGGGGAGTTGGCGATAGATTTCTTGCAAAACAGTTAATCCCCCCACTCCACTATCAAATACACCAATTCTGGCAACTTCATCTGACTGGATGTGCTGGTTAGGAGTGAGTCGGTCTTGCATATGGTTGGGAAAGGTCGAATAAATATCAGTAGTCGATCGAAACCTAATTACGGTCTTTGATGTACTGGATAATTCCCTTCGCAATGCCTTCTGCCATCACCTTTTGATAATCATCTCGACGGAGACGAGCAGCTTCTGCTTCGCTAGTCAAATAACCAGTTTCGACTAGAATAGCGGGGATTGTCGATTTTCGCAATACTAGAAACCGCGCAGATCGCACTCGTCGATTATTTAAGTAGAAACCATTTTTATTTACATAATCGATAACAGCGTTATGCACGGTTTCGGCAAATGATTGTCCGAGATTGTAATGATATAGCTCCAAACCATTGACATCGGGACGATTATCGATCGAGTTGGCATGAATACTCACGAACAATGTTGCACCTGCTTCCCGCGACATGGTGACTCGTTCGTCCAAACCAACAAAATAATCGCTATTGCGGGTCATTTTCACAGCAATGCCCTGTTTTTCGAGAATTTCGGCAACTTTCTTGGCAACTGGCAAAATTACATCGACTTCCCTTAGACCACCCAAACCGATTGCGCCAGGATCTTTACCACCATGCCCAGGATCGAGCATGACTAAAGTTCGTCCATTATTCGCCCTGACTGGGGGTGAAGTGTCCTGCTTGGGAATCGGACGGTTTGCCGCTCTGGGAACAGTAATGGTTACCGCCTCAGGTGGACGGCTCGCAATGCGGCTAGTTCCGGAAACAGGCTGCAAGTAGACCCAACGACTATCTAGATACTGACGGACGATATCGACTTTGATCCCGTCCGCACGGCGAACGACGATCGAAATATCATCGCCTTGAGTAGTTACGGTCATGTAGCGTTGCGAGTCGGCAGGAACTTGGTATCCATGTGCTAGCCTTGCATTGGGGATTACGACCCGATAATTGCCAGATTGCATGTCCAACCCGATTGTATATCTGAGTTGGGTCTTATTCAGGCGGTCAGCTTGCACCAAAATTCCCGTGCGGGTGGGATCGAGAGCGATATAATTGATTGGCGTGCCTGTATTACTAGTGACAATCCTCGGTCGATTAGGTTGCGCTGCCACAATTTGACCGTTTTCGTTGAAAACTGCGACTGGTCCGACTGGAGCACCTCGCGAAAAAGATTTGAGCGATTGAGGTGTGGGCAACTGCACCGACCACTGTTTGTTTGTACTAGCTTGGATTAGCACTTGCTGTGGATCGAGGGCATATTCAGGATCGAGTTCCAAGACCATTCTCGTTCGATCGACATCGAATTGACCTACTCTGAGCGACTTGAGACCATTACTGAGGACTTGGGAAGAAGTCGGCTGATTGAGCCTTGTATCTGGCAGATCGATAATCAGCCTACTGGGGTTAGCCAGCATTTGCGCTTCTGGGTTCACTGCGGCATTTGTACTAAAATCAATGCGATTTTCAGTCGCATTAAATTGCCAAGACAGAATTTCTGCCGCCGTTGCTGGTAGCGATACCATCACGAAACTAAAAATACTGGGTAACAACCAGTTGTATCTCACTATACTTACTCCTACTGATGGGGATTACATGGATTAATTCGATCGTGGATAAAGAGTTGGTAAGGTCGATCCGCGCTCGGGAACTGGAATAGTCACATACCAATCGATCGGATTTTCGCCAGTAAACTGCACTCTTTTGGGGTTGAGGGTATACCCTGGCTGTAATTCTAAAACTAGTCTAGTCGTATTACCATCAAATTGCCCTGCTCGTAAAGATCTAAAGTTACCCGTTAATTTTTGGGTGATTGTTGGTTTGGGAAAACTGATTCCTGGTAAGTCTACCACCAGTCGAGTCGGATTTAGTAACATGACAGCTTTGGGCTGAACCCCAGCATCAGTCTTAAAATCTAACCGATTTCTACTTGGATCGAATTTCCAAGACACCAATTGACCAGCATCTGCTGGAATAGCTAGCAAACAGAAACTACAGACACTAATTAGTAAAAATTGAAATCTCGCCATACTTCATCCTTAACAGTGAACTTGACCGCCAACCATCGATTCTCGTTCTCCTTTGCGTTGGCGATAGCCTGTCAGATGCAAAGCATCTGTCGCTTCAGCAGAAGCTATACCAACGATTTGCTTGGCAGCTACGGACAATCTGCAAGAATCGATTCTCCAAGAGAGGGGCTACTTTAACTACACTTGATACAAGTTTGCCAACAATTACTGGCATTTACTTAGATGAATTTGCATATCATATTGTTTCTGTTTGCTGCGAAAAATTAACAGTTTAGGACTCTGTGGTAAGATAACACGAATCTGGTATCTAGATACTCAATTCAAGCTGTAACCCGATCGAGATATCTGGATCGACTCTGACAAGCCGCAGTAAAGCTCATTTTCTCGAAATTATGATGTTCGGCATCAATCTGGGCAGATATTCGCCTAGTGTTATCCTCCAGACACTTGATTATTTTTACGACTGACTGCTAAATTGAATTGGTAGTTCCAAGCTAGCTTAGACTAAATAGTTTAACTATAGAATGCCCGATTTTCCGATCGAACTAGCTAATTTACGATTTTTGTCTTAGATCATCGATGCTCCCGTAAAGACACTTTGCGTTTCTGAGATCTTAGCCATACCCAGCTTGCTGAGATCCGATACGACGGCAACATTCAGGATTGGAAGGGCTTGAACTTACATATTTAACGAGATGCCGCTCAATTGAGGCGATATTGCTCGATCTCGCTAGTTTTACAGAGGGATTGAGCGAGGTGGTGCCAAATGTGAGTATGGATAGACCCCATTTTTTGCGCGAGTTTTCAACTAATTTTTGCGATAGCGAAGATGACGTTTGAATGTCTGCTTAGTTTCTGAATCTAGTAAACTCCAAATGCCTAATGTACCGGAAAAGAAGAAAATAATACTAGATACATATAAAATCGAGATCGACAAAGCGATCCACCAGGCCCAACGCTTGAACTGACGAAGGTGGAAAATCAACACTTCTAACAACATCCCGATCCCAAAGATGCCAATTCCAACCCACAAACTATTTAGCATTGATTGGACGTTAACTGCTACCAATTTCCCCTCAGGTACGGTGGTTAAAATTCCATAGGGATTGCGTAGCAGCAAAACCAGAAAAATATACAGATAGATCGTAAAGCTGGCATTCCACTGCAACCGTTTCAGGTGATTCCAATAAGCAATCAGACCTAGCAGAACCGTAATAGCGATCGCATCAAACCAGAAATGCATAGTTGCATGAGGAGATTGAATACTACCACTATTAAACACAAACATTAATATCAGCATACTAATGGGTACAGAGCGTAAACTCCAGATTGCGACCATTAGAGATGTGGGTGTTGACATATTTGTGAGGAGCATCAATCTAAAATAATGAATTTAATAATTTAATAGTCCAGGGCGATCTAGAATAATTGAGAAAGAGATCGTTTCACGTTCATTGAGAATTAGGCAAATTCTTCAAAATTACGCTAGAAAATAAAATATCAAGCAATCGTTAACTACAACTTTCGCGATCGGCGACCGACAAAATCTAAATCGTATTTCTCTATCCGCCATCATAACAAACATACCTGAAATGGAATCCGCCAAAGTACTGACAGCACAATAGACTGCTATCATCAGTCAGAAGATCGGTTGTCAGTTTTGATGGCAATATTAATAAAAACAATAATTTTTAACTGTTGCAAGGAGTTCTAATTTAATACCGATATCATCTTAAACCGGACAAGATTTGCTAAAGTGAGAAGTGCAGACTGCAAGGGCATAGGAACGCAACACAATGACAGGTAAACTTTTACTCGTAGATGACGAACCCGGATTGCGGGAAGCAGTCCAAGCTTATCTCGAAGATAGCGGGTATCTCGTTCAAGTGGCTAGTAGTGCCAAAGATGCCTGGGAATTGCTTCAACAACAGTTACCCGACTTAGTGATTTCTGACGTGATGATGCCCCAGGTTGATGGCTATCAGTTTCTCAAACAAATGCGAGAAGATCCTCGCTTTAAGGCGACACCTGTCATTTTCTTGACAGCCAGAGGCATGAAAGCAGATCGAATTTCTGGCTATCAAGCTGGGTGCGATGCTTATTTGTCCAAACCCTTCGATCCTGATGAGCTGATCGCGATCGTCGGGAATCTCCTGGAACGCCGCACTGTCGCGGTAGCAGCCTCTCAAAATCCTGAAATGGAAGGTATTGCTAAACAAATCGCCGCCGAGCTGCGGGGGATGCTCAACCCCACCAGTGGGATTGTCAAAACGCCACCCCCGATTCGGATCGATCTCACCCCGCGCGAGCAAAGCGTGCTGGATTTAGTCGCGGCTGGATTGATGAATAAGGAAATTGCCAAACAGCTTGAGACTAGCGTGCGGAATGTCGAGAAGTATGTCAGTCGTCTATTTGGCAAGACAGGTACGAATAGTCGCACCGAGCTTGTGCGCTATGCACTAGAACATGGGTTGACAAATTAAGGTAGTTGGGAATCGGGAGAATAAACAAATATTCCAATGTTGCTGATTTGAGGTATTATTTCCCGTGCTTGAAACCAATCTATCTCCCTATCACCCAGTTTCCCCCTCTCCCCGATCCTTTGATGTTAATTCTGCGGTGGTTTGGATTGTGTCAGTTGGGACATTTGTGGAGATGGTTTCAGGGATAATTGCTGGAGACTTAGAAGCTTCTGGTTTGCTGGCAGTTGTAGGGGGTTGCACTGCCTTGCCGAGGGGTTGGGATGGAGCTGGAGCTGGCTTCACTTCTAGTCTGATCCAGGCTTCATCGTCAGCCGCCAAATCGGTGCTGGCTGGTGGAGAAAATTGCTGAACAGGCATAGATACCGGCTCGTTTCCGGGTGCTGCTTCCTGGGTAACTGAGGGTTCAATGGGAGAACTTGCAGCTAGAGGTTCGACGGCTGGGGTCGTAGTTTTTGTGGGTGTCGATGGTTTGGGAGTGGCAGCGGGCTTTTTAGCTGTGGGTTTAGTTACTTTTGGTGCTGATGGTTTTAAACCTAGCTGCTCTTTGAGTTTATTGGCAGTAGGCATCGGCGTTTGTTGACTGACGGGTACCAGTTGACGGCGAAGTTTGAGGGTTTGCCATGCAAACCAGCCTAACAGAGCGACGCTAGCCGTTTGTCCGACTAAAATACCCCCCGTCTCCTGACGAGCATAAATCCAGAGCGCAAGAGCATAGAAAAAACCAACTCCACTCCAGATAAAATCCTGTTTGCGATGGAGTTCGGGAAAGAAAAAGGCGGAGATATACAAACCAACGCTACCCGTACCTACTAAAACAGCTAAGATGTATGCCAGCATTTTTATAGAACACTCCTATGGGCCAATGTCTTTGACTAGATTTAGCATCTCACATCTTGGTAGTCAGTCGATCGATCTTAACTCGTGGGACATATCCCCGACTGCTTCGAGAAGCGACGCGCGCTCCTCGGGGAACCCGAGGGTTTAGCGGCGTTTTTATTCGGGGGTTCCCCCCGAATAAAAAAACGACAAGACAGCGCGTCAAGACCAGCAGCGAGACAAGATAGTCGAGGATATGGCGTAATACTCTAAAGCCTTAAACTGTTACTGCAACAGCTTCTACTTTCGCGGGTAGTAACTCAAAATTGGTAAAGCTAAACTCAGTAGTTGTAGGTTGTCCATCATCTACGCCTTCGATGATACGTTGGCTGAGAAGTTGAAACCCACCGACTTGTTGATAGTTGTCTTCAAAGACGATTTTCTCGCTTTTGATTTCTCCCGTTGCAGGATCGGCGTAGATGGAGTCATAGCGATGGGAAAGATAGCCAGCACCAGTATCGTGACTGCTAAAAGTATCGATCGTCACCATCACGCCATGCAGATGACGATGAACGTGACATACCTCATTATTGCGGACTTTATATCGATCTCCCATCGGTTTTTCTGGCATGAGGATTTCGACAGCACCCGTCGCGTCGGTCTCACCATAGGCGAAAGTATTCATACTGTGAGTTTCCGCAAAAGTCCGGCGCACGCGGTGGATCGCAACTTCGCGAAGTTGTCCGATAATCGATTTTCGTGCTTCTTCATTATCGATCCCCGTGACTTCCGCACTCAAATTAGGTTTGACCAAAATATTGCCAGTAAAGATATCATCACCTTTCTGAAATTTAACGGCTGCTGTGTAACCAGGAAAAGTCGGCTCCCAAGTATAGCGATTTTCGTAAGCAGCTTGAAATAAGTCCTGTGCTGATTTTGATTCTGTCATCTTGCGTAAACGTGCTATTTGGTATTTAATCCCATTTTAGAGATTTTTTCCTGAATTTTCTCTATATTGCGATCGAGATGATGATAAATTATCAAGTAAGATGACTAGCCCCGATTTACCATTACCACTATCGAGTCCCACTCTTGGACAGATCGCCGCAGCTTTCGCTGTCGAACGCCAAGTATTAATACCAGAACTAGCGCGATCGATTGAGGATAAAGAAAAGATCGCTGCTGGACTATTATTATGTTTATCATTGGCGATCGGTCAAACGATTGCTGGTGTCAAAATTGAAAGACTCGATCGCATTTATCCCCCAGGTCGCAATCAAGGGTTAATCGATTTTAAATTAGTCTGTCTGCTCCCCACTCAAATTCAAGTTAATTTGGGGATTTGCATATTACCATTCTCAGATCCAGCGATTGTGAGCGAAGCTTGTACTAGACTTTTAGTTTACAAGGATTTTGGACTCGATCGCTTGTGTTTACTTCGTCAAAGCGATCTGATGAATAATGTGCGTCAGTTACCGACCTGTTTGCCTAAGTTATTATCTACAGATATTGGCGGTCATTTTATCCCACTTAGATCTAAAGATGTCCTATTTTTACTGGCTACTTTATCGGTGTTTCAACAGAAGCAGCAACATGAGGTCACAAACCAAATGATTTTTGCATACTTAATGCAAGAGGAATTGTTAATCAAAAACGATCTGATTAAAAGTATGCTCGTCGCAGCACAGTTTTAGGCTTTCGATCTTAGGTGTTCCTAATGCTTTTAATTTCATTTTTCAACCCAACTTACTCGATTTTTTTAATTCACTTTCAACTTTCAACTAACTCATGGATATTATGACAATTTTACGGGAAGACTATGCTAAATTCCCGATCGAGCAAAACTACAAAATATATGCCGACGATGTATATTTTCAAGATCCCCTGACCCGATTTCACGGACTCAAACGCTATCAAAAGACAATCGAGTTTATCCAGAAATGGTTTAAAGCTCCACAGCTAGAATTATATGAGATCGATCGAGTCGAACAGTTAATCACCACTCGTTGGTCATTGAGCTGGAATACACCGCTACCCTGGTATCCACGGATCGAAATTACTGGTAAAAGTGAGATGAGATTAAACGATCGAGACTTAATTATCAGTCACATTGACTATTGGGATCGATCGCCACTAGATGTTTTAAAACAACACATCAAAATTAGATACGAAAAGTAGAGAATGGATCGTCACCGATCGGGAGTATTAAAATAACTTTATTAAACGTCCTCTTAAAAAATCAGCGTAAATTCTAGCATCCGATTTAACTAAATGAACTCCATCTCCAGTTAACCATTCTCTCGATGGTGGTTCTGGTAGCCAATCAAAATTGTTACTAGGAAAAAGCTCTTTCATAAATATTCGATATTCTTTTACAGATAAAGTACTTTTTAGCCGATAGTCACCGGGGACGTTAAATAAAATAACCTGTGTACCATCGTGTTCGATTTTTGAAATTTGTGACTTAATATGTTGAGATTCCTGTCTTAATGAACTTTTTTCCCCTTCTGATAAAAGTTTTGAATTATTCTGAATTGCTTGAGATATCAGCCGATCTCCTAATTTTTTATACTCTGAGGTTAAAGGCTTATCCTCTTTTTCTCCAAGATCTTTTTGCGTCTTTATTTGTCGATCGACTACCTGGGACTGATATATTAACTCATGAAATATTTTAGATAGTGTATGAAACATTAATATTATTTGGACAGATGGTTTATACTCTTCTCTGAAACTAGGTAAATAACGACGTAAAGGATATAAAACTGGATTATAGTTGGATTCAATTATTTTCTTGTCTGCTTGAATCCGGATAGTATGGTTAAGTTCAACCAATAATAGCTTTGGCTTTATATCTTGTCTGATAATAGCTTCCAGACCTGTTTGAGCGCAACCTCCGCTCATGCCTAGATTAATAATATAGTCTCCAATTTTGTCAGTAGGAATGTTGTCCGTGAGTGAACTACCGACTAAAACTACATTCAATTTTGAATATGGTTGGTAAGAATACCTTTGAATTCTAATTACATTCCTTTGCCACTGATTGACTCCCTCTGATGGTTGAAGAACCTTCAATCCACCTAGCAAAGAATAACCGATTGACAAAAATAATGTTACCAATAATGAATGAATAATGGGATTTTTAATTAGCTTAAAATTAAGCACAGGTAAATTCATTAGAATAATTACGTTTTTATTGTTCAGCCTAGAATTGAAAATATATAAATCCACTTGAATTACCGCTATTTAAAATAATCATTACTATCATTACTCCTAAAGCTGTATTTTTACAGAATTTCCAAGAATTTTCATATTTACTCATCTGTTTTGTCGTGAGAATATTCATGCAGGGCAAGTGAATTAAATGATAAACAATAATTGGCGATGAAAACAATAAAACAAACTCTATATAACTATTATTATTAGGTAAATTTACATTCCTAATCATAGTATTGACAAAATTAAAAACCTGCCCAATGTCGGATAATTTGAAGAATAGCCAACCTATAGAGACAAAACAAAATACTACTAAAATATTGAGCGTGTCAAGCACAAATTGATACCATCTATTGCCATTAGTGTGGAGTTTTACATCGATCTTGTTGCTGAAAAAGCGTTCTAATACTAATGCTATGCCATGAAAGCTGCCCCAAATTGCATAATTCCATGATGCCCCATGCCAAAGACCACCAAGGAGCATAACTATCATCAAATTTGCATACGTTCTTAGTTCTCCTTTTCGATTTCCGCCCAAAGATATATATAAATAGTCTCTTAACCAATTTGATAATGATATATGCCAACGTCTCCAAAATTCGGTAATTGAGCGAGAAATATAAGGAAAGTTAAAATTTTGTGGCAACTCATAACCTAACACTGATGCTAGTCCGACCGCAATTAAGGAGTAGCCAGCAAAATCTGCAAATATTTGCATTGAGTAGCCAAGTAGCAGCACAATGCATGTAAGGGTGCTAAGAGTTTGGTAATACGGAAAAGCAATCCAGAACGTGTAATCTTTTAAGTTATCAGCAACTACCATTTTCAAAAAATATCCGACCGTCAGGGAACGAAAGACTATATCCCAATTGATATCTTTAAAATATTTTGCTTTGATTTGTGGATAGAAATTACTTGCCTTTAATATAGGTCCAGCGATAAGATGTGGGAAAAATGCGATAAAAAGTGAACTTTTCAAAAAATGCTGAGGAAGTCCTCTTTTTATAAAAGAAGATTGTTTTCGATCTGCAGTATCACGCAAAACATCCACAAGTAAACTGATGCCCTCAAAAGTATAAAAAGAAATTCCGATTGGCAGTGGTAAGTGCAAAAACATTGTGACGACACCCGCCGCTGAGTTATTAGATTCAGGCAATAGTTTAATGAATAAATTCGTAATTAAAGCCGCATACTTAAATAATATTAATATGGACAAGTTAAGTGCAATTCCCGTGACAGCCCATCGAATTTGTTTTGAATTGCTACCGTCTGCAATTTTATAGCTAATTATGGTATTGATAAAAATTGATACGAGTAGTAGCACTAGTAGCAATGGTGAGTCATAGCTGTAAAAAATCAGGCTAGAGCAGACAAGAATAATAACTTGTAATTGACGAAATATTGGTATGTAATAGATAACAGATGTAGCTAAAAATAAGATTAAAAATGGAAAACTATTGAATAACATACACTTTTATAATTTAGTACGTTGGTTATTAGTAATCTTAGGTTTTAGATGTTGTTTGAAAAATACAAATTAATCTCGCCTAAAAAAGCTTGCTGTATATATACAAGTTGACTATATTTATTTTCTAAAGTTGAATCTCCCTGTCTTGTCTACCTGGTTGGTGCGCTGTCTTTTCTTGTCTCGCTGCTTGTCTTGACGCGCTCAACCCTCGGGGAACCAGATTTGTTAAGCCAGGTTCGATCTATCCACCAAAGAAAAATTACTCTAACTCTTTTCTGTCATTAAACCTCGATCGAGTGTAGATGGAAGTTTGCCGAAATATTTGAGTTTCAGTATGATTCTTTTTCAAATAGATCGACACTACTTTTTAATGGGAACTTTGAATTCTATAGTTCGATCCTAGCCCCCTTAAAAAGGAGATTTGGGTGATTAAAAATCGATGCGGCAACTTAAACGAACTGAATATTACTACGTAATATAAAAGAAGAGGCTGGAGGGATTGAATCTATACTTTCCAAATACCCTCCAAAGCCTAAAACCTAGAATTTATTTCGTTGCGACCAGACCCGTGTGGGTAATCCCCAAACATAGATAAATCCCTCAGCAGCTCTGTGATCGAACTTGTCATCTTCACCGTAGGTAGCCAAATCCATGTCATAAAGACTATACTCTGACCGCCGCCCGACGATGACCGCATTGCCCTTAAATAACTTAATCCTGATAGTTCCGGAGACTCGCGCTTGGGTTTGTTCGACAAAGGCATCCAAGGCAGCTTTAAGGGGCGAATACCAGAGACCATTGTAGACAAGCTTGCTATAGGTTTCTTCAATTCCCCGTTTATATTGGGTCACATCGCCCGTAAGCGTGAGACTTTCTAACTCTCGGTGAGCCTGAATCAGCACGGATAATGCGGGAACTTCGTAGATCTCGCGCGATTTAATCCCGACGAGGCGGTTTTCAACCATATCAATTCGCCCGATCCCATGATTGCCAACAATTTGATTCAATTGGCTAATCAGAGCTACTGGAGCGAGGGCAATACCATTAATGCTGATGGGAACACCACATTCAAAGCCAATTTCAATATATTCTGGCTCATTTGGGGTATTCTCGATCGCTTTAGTCAGCGCGTAAACTTCTTCGAGCGGCTCTACCCAAGGATCTTCCAAGGGACCAGCTTCAACGCTGCGTCCGAGTAAGTTTAAGTCCACACTGTAGGGCGAAGACTTTTTCACGGGGGAAGGGATACCACATTTTTCGCCATACGCGATCGTTTGTTCGCGGCTCATACCCCATTCCCGTGCTGGTGCTAGCACTTTTAAGTTAGGATTGAGTGCCGCGATCGATACATCAAATCGCACTTGATCGTTACCTTTTCCAGTACAACCATGCGCCACAGCATCCGCTCCATATTCCTCAGCCGCTTCGACTAGCAATTTAGCAATCAATGGACGAGCTAAAGCGGTAGAAAGTGGATAACGATTTTCATACAGCGCATTCGCCTTGAGCGCAGGAAAAGCATAATCAGTGATAAAACTCTCCGTAGCTTTAGCCACCAGCGAGACACTAGCACCTGAATTTAAAGCTTTGAGACGAATCGGTTCCAGTTCATCTCCCTGTCCCAAATCTGCGGCGAGGGTAATTACTTCTTCGACACCCCATTCCTGCTTGAGGTAAGGGATACAGACGGAGGTATCTACCCCACCAGAATAAGCAAGCACAACTTTTTTAGCACGACTCATAACAGTAGTTTCACTTTTGAACAACGAGTTTTATTATAGGGGGTAGGCTTTAGGCTTTAGGCTTTAGGACTGAGATTTTTTGTTCGGATCGCAAAACCTAAAACCTAACACCTAAAGTGTAAAAAAGGTGTCATATCTAGTCGATACAACACCTATCAAAATATTAACTCTGACCCTAAAGCCTAAATTTAAGATTTAGCTTCTAGACGAGCGTAGAATAAACCGCGAATTTTGACTTCTTTGGGATCTAGAGCACCTAAATCGGTATCGGAAGGCTGTTCGCTTTCAAAGATACCAGCGACTTCGCCAGTATCACTGTTGACTTTGGCAACTTCAAACTTGATTTTGCCTTTGCCAGTTTGTGCGCGTTTGGTGTTCTTACGATCGCCCTCGCGACTTTTTGATTCAGCTTGGAGTGCATTGGCATTATCATAACCACTAGCAACACCACGACCTTTGGGGTCGAGGAAGACAGCACCGCGATAGGATGGGACTTTATATTCACCCGCAAAATCAGTAGAAGTATTGATACTATCGACACCAGGTTGACTGGTAGCAACTAACTCTTTAACGGTGAAAAGGAAGGGTACTAACTCACCACCAGGCAGTTTAACCGTGATAGCTTGGAAGTCAATCCCGTCTTCTTCTTTGAAGGTTAGAGTCCGATCTGCTGTCAAAGTGACAGAACCTCTGATCTGGTCGAGGCTAGAAGTTGCTCTGGTTACCAATTTACCTGTCACGAATTCAGCTTCCTGACGTTTGTTTTGAGATTCTTCTTTAACAAAGTAATTGGTTGGCTGGATACACATGTCTACCAATTGGTAACTCTTTGCTGCATCCAGTGGAATGGAACCCCGACTGGTATCGTCAATGACAGGACAGTTATTGGCTAATCCAGTGCCCCGAATATCCTCATAAGTCAGTACTGTTGTTGCTGATACGGGAGCATCACTACAAGCCGTCAGCAAGCCAATACAGATGGCGAGCAGAGCGGCAACTAATCCGCGAAATTTCATGATTAACCTCAATCTTCGATATATTTTATGTTATTACAGTCTTTGCTAGTGTGTTAGCCTAAATCGAACTAATCGAATTAATCTTCAAGATTGTGTTCGATCGTAGCTATAGACACAGTAAGATAATTGTCTTGTCGATCGGTATCTTACCAAAAAATTGGGTTTAAAGCCCCGCCTTTTTAAGGCAAATTTACAGGTTCGTTCGCAAGAGCTTCCCATCTGCAAATAAATAATTCGAGCATATTTATTTGTACGTTTGCCCGCAGATCTCAGAATGTAAATTTATATTAAAAATATTTGACAAGCCAAGCTAAATGAATATAGACAAAAATTCCCTTTCATCTTCAGAGTTAGCACCAGCCGAATTGTCCGATGCACTTGCAACCAATGCCGAGCATCTGGATCGGATCGCCAATGAAATATACGATCTTGCCGATCGAGATCGCACAGATCCGCTCGCACTCCTTCAACTTTTGCGCACTCTAGAACACCTTCATCGCGAAATTCAACAAGACTATTTTCAATCGGCACTCCCGAATAGTCGTCAAGCTCTATATACCCTGCTGCGAGATATTGAAGAAAATGGCGGCTGGCCATATATTCAACGGTGGAAACTCCAAGCTCTATTTGCGAATTTAGCCAAAACAGAAAAATAAGGATTGCAAACGGCGACCGGTACCCGATCTCAATTACCTACACATACGACGCTCGCTCATTTTCGATCGGAAGATAGTGAGATTAAGCAATTCGGCTGGATTTTACAGCAGAAATACCAACCAATTTGCTGAAACTGCTAGAATTCTTACTGTAAATGTCTTAGTCTCGATCCTATAAGCAATCGAACTAACCGTTTCGCAGCTTCGATCGCAAATGCTATTGCTCTGATATCGTTCGCGTTGGCGGAGCCTTTGCCTGAGCAGAAGTGTGGGATTTGCTCGATCGAGATGACATAAAAGTATGAAAATATGCATGAAAATTTAAATGACCAACCTGACATCCCGATAGATTCTCACCCCGACCTGCAACAATATCCCCAAGACGCACGCGAGTATTACAATAGGGGTCGGTCTCGCGATCTTGGTGGCGATCGAGAGGGTGCTCTGGCGGACTATAATTGCACGATTCAACTCGATCCTAATTATGCCAAAGCATACGTCAATCGGGGATTGTTGCGCGATCGGATGGGCGATCGACAGGGTGCTTTATCGGACTACGATCGCGCGATCGAACTCGACGATCGTAGTCCGATTAGTTACTACGATCGAGGCAATGTTCGCTACCGCCTCGAAGATCGACAGGGTGCATTAAGTGACTACAGTCGCGCCATTCAACTGGATGTTACCCATGCAAAAGCTCATTACAACAGGGGTTTAGTTCGCTCTCAGTTGAACGATCGACAAGGCGCACAAGCAGATCTCCAAGCCGCCGCCGAGCTATTCCGACAACAAGATCGGGATTGGGATTATCAACGCACCTTGGAAAAAATCCACGAGCTTTAACACAAGATGTAAGTCGTAAATCGTAACCGATAGTCTGGTTGCAGAGCCTGCTGTTTGTGCTTACGATAGGCTCAGGGCAGTACTTACGATTTACGACTTAATCCCATGAGCATCAGAATTTATGGCAATCGAGAGTTAAAAACATTGCCAGGATTAGAAACTAGACCTACATCAGCCCGAGTCAGACAAGCATTATTTAATATTTGGCAAGGATCGATTTTAGATTGTCGATGGTTAGATCTTTGCACTGGTAGTGGTGCGATGGGTGCGGAAGCTTTGTGTCGGGGTGCCAAGAGTGCGATCGGGATCGAGCGATCGATGGCAGCTTGTAGTATTATCGAGCAAAATTGGACGAAAGTCGCAGGTGAATTCCAAGAGTTTCACGTTTGGCGTGGCGATGTGGTGAAGCGGTTAGCGGATTTAGACGGACAAAAGTTCGATCGAATTTATTTCGATCCACCCTATGCGGGAAAAATATATCAGTTAGTTTTAGAAGCGATCGATCGATCCGAGCTACTGGCGATTGGGGGAGAACTTGCGGTAGAACACAGTCCCGATCCCAACATCTGTGGCTTACCCACAGCACTATCAAAACTCGAACTCTGCCGCTCTAAAAACTATGGCAATACAGCGATTTCTTTCTATCAACTCAGAAAGATAAGTGGATAAGCAGCCGCAACAGTTGAACGATCTACTGATTGGTGCGCTGTCTTGAGCCAAACGCACGCACAGGAAACTTTCTAACGACACGTCTGTGCCTACGGCAGGCTTCCGCCAACGCCTACAGCGCGATTTGGTTCGCTGTCTTGAAAAGGTGCTTCGCTTGGGGTTTCCCCAGGTAAAGCACCTTTTCGCAAACCCTTGGGGAAGCAGAGGAGCGCGCATCCGCTATCCACCATCTACAAACCGAGCTGATTGCCGCGCTTATACTGCATGTAAGCAGCAACAAATAAGCCGCTGAGAGTAATGAAAACTAGACCGAGGACAATTCCAGCTAGTAAAGGTTCTACCACGTTGAGACTCCGCAATGAGATGATTCCTTCTAGAGTATCGGGTTTAGGGGGATTGGCGCAAGGTATTCGTCCCTGGTTACTGCTGTAGCCGTATAAATGGCGATACTTAAATTACGTCGTAAGTCGTAAGTCGTAAGTCGTAAGTCGTAAGTCGTAAGTCGTAAGTCGTAAGTCGTAACTTTTTATCGTAAAACTTTACATTCGGAGAAAAAGCTTAAGATATTTAAGAAATGTATCACCAATCTGAGATTTATGGATACACTATTAGTGGCAGACAAGAGCCTCAAGTGCAAGATCTGCATTTTTATACATTCTTAATTTAAGTTCTAACTATAGCAGGCACGTCTTGGATATCCGACTACCTAAACTCAGGCAAACATCGTGGCAACAGATCGGATCGATCGTAATGGCTTGCTTGTCGATTTGTCTATGCGCGATCGTTGGTTGGCACTCGCTTCAAGAATCCAATCCATATACTACGAGCGTGTTAGCAAAAACAGGCGATCCAACTCTCGGACATGCAATCTTTCAGATTAATTGTAGTGGCTGTCATGGATTGTATGCAGGCGGCCGAGTTGGCCCGAGTCTTCGCGAAATCTCCAGACGCAAGTCGCCACATAGTCTGATCGAGCAAGTGACAAGTGGTAATACGCCCCCCATGCCCCAATTTCAGCCCAATCCGCAAGAAATGGCCGATCTCCTCAGTTATTTAGCAACACTCTAGCAGCTTTGGTACCCCCAGATTAGCGCGTCAAGATTTCCAGCGACGATTGCGGCGTGGCTAATTTTGGATGACCCTTGATGTAAAATCTCAATTGTGATAACGATCTAGCGCAGATACTACGCGCATGAGATCGCCAGATTTGTTAATTGCATTTTCCCCAGTAAAGCGAACTTGTGCAAATTCGACTCCAGAGAGTGAATCTAGCGAGCATGAGGTTTCATGCGTGAGTTGGGTTTATGGTGGCGCGATGACGGGTTTAGAACGATTTATAGGGCAATTTAGAGCTAGGATACTTGCCATTGTGGATGATTTGGGCTAAAGATGTCGGAGCTAGATTCGATCGCAACAGTCACATTTACAGAGGCAGAAATAATGAGAATTAATATCATCTTGTCTCTATCTCGATCGATATCATTGCTCGACTTATGTTTGGATGAAAGACAAAAAATTGATACTAAGATAATCGAAATACAGTAAAAAAAGACCATTTTAGTCTAAACTAAAAACAATTAAACGAGACAATCAAAAATAAATATTTTAATATGATGCAAGCATATGACAACAAAAAGCTAGTTTTGGTCTATATCATCACAAAGTCTGAGTTAGGCGGTGCCCAAATGCACCTCTACGATCTAATTCGATCCCTACATCATACATATGAGATCCATCTCGTCGTTGGCAGTCTGGGTTGGCTAGTAGATCGATGTAGCGAATTAGGTGTTGTCTGTCATCATTTACCGATATTAACTAGAAATATTAGTTTACTTAAAGATTTATGGGCGATCGGCGAGTTTGTTGCGTTAGTCAGGCAAATTAAACCAGATATCATTCATGCCCATAGTGGCAAACCAGGATTGATTGCCAGAGTTAGTGGGGCTATTTGCAGGATTCCAGTTATATTTACCGCTCATGGTTGGAGTTTCGATCCACATATCCCAAAACTGAGGAGAAACATTGCTTTTGTAGTGGAAAAACTATTAACTCCGTTAGCTACTAAAATTATTTGTGTCTGTGAAAGCGATCGCCAACTGGCAATTAAGTTAAAAGTGGTAAATAGCGATCGAATTGTCACAATTCATAATGGAATTAGTACTATCGATGCACCATTGGCAACTCCAGAAACTAATCCACCTCAATCGATCGTAGTAGCCCGTTTTAATAAACAGCAAAAAGACCATGAAACCTTGATGCAAGCAATTAAAAGTATCGATCGAGAATTCAATATTTTGCTAGTAGGTACAGGGCCAGATTGGGAAGAAGCGAAGATCGCCGCCCAGGACTTAAATATTGGCTCGAAAGTTACTTTCCTCGGAGATCGGTTAGATGTAAAAAATCTGCTAGCTCAATCACAATTCTTTGTATTAGCAACACATTATGAAGGTTTATCGATCAGTATTCTAGAAGCAATGCGTGCAGGGCTTCCAGTCATAGCGACTAATGTAAATGGCATTCCCGAACAGGTTGCGGATGGAGTCACCGGATTACTAGTTCCTCATCAAGATGTTAATGCATTGTCTGAAGCGATCGTCAAACTCATGAATGATCCAGTTATGCGCAAGAAAATGGGTGATGAAGGTTCAAAAAAATTGGCTAAAGAATTTACGATCGATCGCATGATAAACCAAACAAAACTTGTTTACCAATCTATTGATATCGGGAAGTATTAAGTTAAGTATTTATGGATTCTCCACCAGTCATTAAACCAGTTCAACTGTCATCATTAGATTTAGAACGGCTAGCCTATTTACGATCGATCCAACCGGCTAGATCGGCTATTGTAAGATCTTCCTCTCGCGGCGAGAGAATTGCCGATCTAGTGACAGAGATTGTTGGCTCATGGCGATTTATCATCATTCAAAGTTGCTTATTGACAATTTGGATCGTTCTGAATATTATTGCTTGGATCGGTCATTGGGACCCCTATCCATTTATTTTACTCAATCTTGCATTGAGTTTTCAGGCAGCATATGCGACTCCGTTTATTTTGATGAGTCAGAATCGACAGTCTGGAATCGATCGAGACAAGGCACAACAGGATTTGGACTGCGATCTAAAAGCGGAAATGGAAATTGAATTACTGCATGAAAAACTAGATTCTCTCAGAGCCAGAGAAATAGCCGAGCTGCACTTATTAATTAAAACTCAATCTGAAACAATTGCTAAAATCGAGCAATTGCTCTTGCAACAAAAGATCTGAAGATAGTTGAAAGTTGACGCTTCTCCTTAGCTCAACACCACGCTACAACTGACGTATCGCCAAAGGCGAGGCTACGCCAACCGTGCCAGAAATTGAAAGCTTGCCCTGAAGCTCAACCAAGAATTAAAAGCTTTGAGAAGATCTGTCTCTGTCCGAGCAGAAAAGTTGAAACCGAGCTGTTTTAGGTTGTTTTACTCAACCCGAGGTGGATCTGGAAGATCGCGACTGTTATTATCTGCTGCTGTTAAGAGAGGTGACGAAATGGAGATCGAGACTGGATCTGATTCTTTAATCTCTTGTAGTGTGACCTGTCGATCTGGGCTGAGTGAAAACTTAGCTTGAGAATTAGATGCAACAGCTAACACCGTACCTAAGACTAAATACACTGGAAATGGTAAATTGATATCCTTAATTGACTGATACAATTGGGCAATAGCCAAGAGGATGAAGAAGACTGCAATCCAAAATTGAGGCATAAATTTGAAAATTTATGGTGAATGAGAATCTCCATCGTTTTCGATAGAGCTAATTTTTGACTTTGTTTTAGAGATAAGCTGCTCGGCGTTCAAATCAGATATTTTTTAGTTAGGAATATTGTTCCCCACTTCTTGCAATCGCCTATCGATCTGCTACCCATTGCCTAAATTGCTACTAAACTTAAATGCGTACCAGCATAGATATTGCGTAGAGTGGGCACCGCCCACCATCAAAGGTTTTGGCAATTTCTGTTTAATAAATATTTGCACCTAGCTACTTAAATTTAAGTGCGTGC
Source organism: Chamaesiphon sp. VAR_48_metabat_135_sub (assembly GCF_031418915.1). Taxonomy (NCBI): domain Bacteria; kingdom Bacillati; phylum Cyanobacteriota; class Cyanophyceae; order Gomontiellales; family Chamaesiphonaceae; genus Chamaesiphon; species Chamaesiphon sp. VAR_48_metabat_135_sub. The sequence goes on from NZ_JANOJV010000268.1 coordinate 24,535, forward strand.
CAACTTAGTTGTGTAGACCATATCTGAATAAATCATAATTGTCAAGGGTGGAAAAACGGACACGATCGAGTCCGGATGGATCGGATCTATCGATAAAATCTAGTATTTACAACATTCTTAAATTTACAATAAAGATGATAAGCTGTTATGCGACGAGTTAGGAAACCTTAACTTTGGCAATTATTGAAATAACCCCCAATTTCCCAGGTTCAACTACGACAGACCGACTACTAGAGACGATTGAGAATTACCCTAATGGCTTAACAATTAAGGAATTAGCCAATATTTTAAACCGTCCGATCTCGATGATTCAAATTTGTCTAAAAATTCTAATAGCTAGCCGAAAAGTAGCTATTAGACGGCAAAGTGATGGTGCACAATTAGCCCCTGTGTATATCTCTAAATCGGAGAGAATTCAGTCCCAGCATCCGTTTCAACTAGCAACTAGAAATAGTTCTGGCAACGTAACACCGATGCAATTAAGGGAAGTCGCTGGTTTGACAAAAATCCAACTTGCGGCAGAATTAGGTTTGAGTGTGAGAACGATTAATGATTGGGAGCAAAAGCGTTCTCAACCTAAATTAGTGCCTTCTCAACTCAAACAGATGATGTCCGTGTATCAATGTACACTCGATCGACTGATTGAGGCATTTGAATAAGTATTAAATAATACTTTTGTTCAGATGATGTCAGTAGCTCGATCTAGATTTTACCGATCGATTGAGACATTTGAGTAAGTATTAAATAATACCTTGTTTCCAGCGATTGCTTGTAATTTAATAATTAATGGCCCTAATGTATAGGTATCTCGATCGACAATCGTTTGGATTTCGATCGAGTATTTTAGTTTTTTGACTCGTTCTAAAAATTGGACGTATGTTGTCAGTTGTCCGTCGCCAATTTGTGGTCGATCGTCCAAAATCCCCGAACGTCGAGCGCGGAGTTGGGATGTTACCAAGAGAATATTTAATTGTTGCCGAATCTGTTCTTCGGTCATGGTCATTGGATCGATAGTTACTCCGGCAATTTTGGTATCTCGATCGAATAGTTTTCGATTAGGTGTAGCGTCAATAAAGACTTGAATATTTTTGTCACCAATAACATAATTACCCGTCGAAAAAACTCGAACCACATAGTTTTGACGATCGGCTATTTGTTGTTTGAGTTGTGTTAACTGATTGGGTGCAATTTCAATCACCTGTCGCTTACTTGTAAAATCATCAGGATTAGTAGCTTGGAGCGCATTAAGATTAGCTTGAATTAATAAGCTGTTAATAGCTTTGGTAGCGGTTTCTATGCTACTGACTTTCAGAATAGTACTAGCTAAAACTTGATTGCGTAAAATACCGATATTACCCTGACGAATCTTGCGATATTCTTGTTCAATATTATTGACTTCTTTTTCAAGCGAAGCCAAACCTTGGCGATTAGCTTTAATCTGCAACTCAATTTTCTTGAGCTGTCGATCTCGAAGTTTTAGTTGCATGGCGCGAGTTTGAAACTCTCGTTCTAGCTGTTGATGCTGTCTATCCTTTTCTTTGAGTTGAGCTTGGCGAACTGCGAGTTTGCCATCGAGTTGTTTAATTTGAGTTTCCAACTTCAATAGTTCTGATTCCTGTGTTTGCAGTTGCACTTCCATATTGGTCAATCTCGTAGTCTGTTGTTCCAAATCTCGGCCTACTTTTTTAACAGTACTTTCATAGGTTTGAAGGCGTTGAGTTTGACTTACTAAATTGGGTAAGGCGGTAATCGTATTGAGTTGCTGTTGAAGTTGAGATTTTTTGCTGCTCGTACTATTGAGTTGCTGCTGTAGCGGCAAAATCCCATTTTCTAGGTCGTTAGCCCGTTCTTGAAGTTCCTCTACCTGTGCGGAGATCGTTTGCTGCTGTGCCTTTAAATCGCTCCGCTGGCGGGCGATCTCCGTTACTTCGCGAACGAGATCGTTCCGTTCTCCAGAGACAGACTGGAGCTGCTGTTGAGTATTTTTAAAGTTCTGTGCGGCAACTGATTGTTTGAGTACTTCATCTTTGAGCGATTTATTAATTCCTGATAGCAGATTCTTGGCTTCTGACTGCTCGTTGCGTGCGATTTCTAGCTCTTTTTGGACTCGATCTTTTTGTTCGAGAGCGCGAGCGAGATTTTCTTTGGTATCCGAAAGTTTGCGCTGAATTTTTTGGAGATCGAAGACCCCTGTACGGAGTTGTTCGCTGGCTCCAAAAATCAGTGTTAGTACGGAAGCTGAGATCAGTGTGCCCGTAAAGATCGTCACTAAAGTTGCGGTTTGACGCGGACGTAATTTAAATAATGTCAATCTTGCCTTACCCACCCGCGTCCCAATCCGATCCCCAGACACCGCAATGATGCCCCCCAGGATTAAAATTGCCCCGATAAGAATGTAGCCACTGGTCATAGGGAGGGAGGGAGGGGTGTGGGCGTGTAGGGGACGCAAGCGTTTAAACTACTCTATTCACTAAATTTTAAGGTTTGTATCCGATTGTAGTGAAGAGCTAATAATTATGATATCACAGCCATTTTGGAGATTCTGTGCTAGATGAGATTATCGTTAGTGTTGCCAATTGAAAGTAATGTAAACAATTCGTCTCCCCCCTCCCACCTCCTCCCTTTTCAGACCTAAATCCAACAAGACTGAATAAATAATCACCAAAATTAATTGTCGATCGACTCCAATGTGGCATAGAATCTAGGGATTGGTTGTAGTAAATTAGTTGCCAATGACTTTGGGCCTTGGATTTGATTCCCAGTTTGCTGAATCCTGGTTGCGCCAAAGTCTAGACCTAGGATTAGTAATTGCCCTCACTTTTCTGGTGTTATTAGCGGTCAGAGATCGCCGAACGCTCTGGATGGTCCGGGGGCTAATTGTGTTGATGGTTGCCGCAGCGATCGCTGAACGGTGTCAATTTCGGCTGCTGAACTTTGTTTTGGACAAATTGGTAGTGGGGGCTGCACTAGCAATGTCGGTGGTGTTCCAGTCGGAATTTCGCCGCTTTCTGGAGCAATTAGGGCGGGGGAATCTCCTGCCTTCAATCGGACAGGCACGGCGGGTCAGTGATGCTGCGGATCGAGCCATAGATCGGATTGTCGATGCCGTTAAGGAGCTGTCTCAACAACGGATTGGGGCATTGATGATCTTGGAGACAAATGAGCTGATGGATGAGCGCGATTTTGCCGTACCAGGGGTAAAATTAGATGCTGAGTTATCCAAGGAATTGATCCAGACAATTTTTCAGAACACCACCTTACTGCACGATGGTGCTGTCTTCATTCGGGGAGATCGAGTCGTGGCGGCGGGAGTCATTTTACCTCTGTCAGATCGCACGGCATCCCGACAGCTAGGCACTCGACATCGAGCGGCGATGGGGATTACCGAACGGACGAACAATTGTGTCTGTATCGTCGTCTCTGAGGAAACTGGTTCAATTTCGCTCGCAGAATCTGGGATACTCGATCGACCGCTGACTAGCAGTAAACTGAAGGAGTTATTAGAAATCAAATTTGCCCCCATCAGCGAACGCGAATCGGTTGCGCCGAATTTACGCACCTTAGGGCGGAAGTTTAGCTCTCGCGGTATGATGATATTTCGCCGTTTGCTACAACCGCCCAAAAATAAATGAACGATGAATTTACCACTACTGACAATTCATAATTCATAATTCATAATCCATTAATTCCTCAGATGACTCCCAAAACAACCAGTCTCATCGAACTACCTGCCGATTTAGATTGCACTCGACTACCACAACACGTGGCCGCAATCATGGATGGGAATGGCAGATGGGCAAAAAAGCGGGGATTTCCTCGGATTGTGGGGCATCAACGCGGTGCTGACGCGCTCAGAAATCTGCTCCGCTGCTGCAAGGATTGGGGAATTTCGGCACTGACTGTCTATGCTTTTTCGACTGAAAATTGGGGCAGATCGATCGAGGAGGTTGATTTTTTGATGACTCTATTTGAAAATTTATTTCAAATAGAACTAGCAGAAATGGTATCCGAGCAAGTGAAATTAGAAGTGGTGGGGAACTTAGAAAATATCCCACCATCGCTCTACGATGCGATCGATCGCGCTAGAACCGCCACCCAGCATAATCAAGGGGTGAGATTTACTGTAGCGATCAACTATGGCGGTAGGCAAGAAATCGTCCGAGCTTGCCAGACAATTGCTACTCAGGTACAACAGGGATTAATTCGACCCGCTGATATCGATGAAAATATCCTTTCACAACATTTACATACTGCCGATTTGCCCGATCCAGATTTGCTAATTCGCACGAGCGGCGAGATGCGGATTAGTAACTTTTTATTATGGCAATTAGCATATGCTGAATTCTATGTCACGGATACATTATGGCCGGATTTCGACAGGCGGGCTTTTCATCAAGCACTGCTGAATTATCAACAACGCCATCGGCGGTTTGGTAAGATTTAATTGGTAATTGATAATCGATAACTAAATCGGGGTGAATTTTAGGTCATCGATTTGTGTTTTGCTTGTCAGCGTAACGAGATCGAAATCGGAATCAAAGCCTTACAGCAAAAGAGACTATTCAGAGGGGAATTGGGAATAGTCCCGTGACTTGTGCCGACTAGGAATAGAGTCTATCAGTAATCTCTAGCAGCTCACAATTTTTTACGAGCGATTAATTTAAGGTAGTTCACCACTCAAGATATACTAGGATCGATTAAGAATTGAGATATCTTTATTGTTCCTTTAGTCAACTGGAGATCTGTCTCGATGCCGGATTGCGATGAGTCTAGATCGACACACGATAAATTTCAACAATTGCAATCGCGACTGCAACGTCAATGGCATAGTTTAGATGCACAGGTTGACAGCGATAGCGATATTTTGGTGGTGCCATCCCTAAGTTTGGATCGAGGGGAGCTAGCTAAAGTTGAGGGGTGTCTTCATTACGAAGAGCGGTTGTTATTTTCCCTGATGCGGTTATCGAATCCGCGCACGCGGCTAATTTATGTTACATCCGTACCATTAGCCCCGATCGCGATCGATTATTATTTACAACTATTGCCTGGGATTCCCTTTTCCCATGCGCGCGATCGATTGTTGCTCTTTTCCACTGATGATTATTCGCTCCAACCCCTGACCCAGAAAATTCTCGATCGTCCGCGCTTACTCGATCGGATTAAACAAGCACTACGACCAGATCGATCGGTGATGACATGTTATAATTCGACCTCGATCGAGCGAGACTTAGCTCTGAAATTAGATGTCCCACTCTACGCACTCGATCCCGATTTACTTTACTGGGGAACGAAAGCAGGTAGTCGGCAGATTTTCGCTGAATGTGGGCTACCCCATCCCGATGGGAGTGAATTGGTATTTAACGATCGAGATTTAGCTCAGGTGGCGGCGGATCTGTGGGCTAGACAACCCCATCTTCAGCGGTTAGTTGTCAAATTAAATGAAGGCTTTTCGGGCGAGGGAAATGCGATCCTCGATTTGCAAGGATTAGGCGATAGTACAAATTATTTATCACGAATTGAGGCAATTAGTCAAGCTTTCCCATCTCTGAGTTTTCAGGGACACAATGAAACCTGGACAAACTTCAAGGCTAAAATTGGTCATCTCGGGGCGATCGTCGAGGCTTTTGTAGGAGGAGATGGAAAACAATCTCCCAGCGTTCAGGGATGCATTACCCCCACGGGAGCGGTCGAAATCCTCTCTACTCACGACCAAATTTTAGGCGGCCCCGACGGGCAAATTTTCCTCGGTTGTCAGTTTCCGGCTGCTGAAGGATATCGTCGCCAACTTCAGGATTTGGGATTAGAAATTGGTAAAAATCTCGCGGCGAAAGGGGCGATCGAGAGATTCGCTGTAGATTTTATCGCGGTGCCGGATAGTGATGGTAATTGGGATTTACACGCGATCGAAATTAACCTGCGGAAAGGGGGGACAACTCATCCATTTATGACGCTAAAATTTCTGACTAATGGTTATTATCAAATGGATGATGGTTTGTTTTATAGTCAACAGGGTAAGCCTAAATATTATGTTGCTTCAGACAATCTTAATCATCCTCATTATCGAGGATTATTACCAAACGATTTGATGGATATTATCGCCCATCATCGATTGCATTTTGACACTAGTACGGAGACCGGGACAGTTTTTCATCTGCTGGGGTGTCTGTCAGAGTTTGGGAAAGTCGGGCTGACAAGTATCGGTAATTCTCTAGCTGAAGCGCAGCAAATATATCAGAAAGTTGAGCAAGTTTTGGATTTAGAGACTCAATCGATCGATCCTCAATCGACACTACCAATTGCCTGGAAATGTCGATAGTTTTCCAGAGTCTAGAACAAGTACCTAAAAGTATGAAAATTTTGGAGATAAGAAGTTGACACCTTGTTATAATCTCTGTCTCAAAAACGAATTTATTACTTATTACTATTACTTAACCAACCTGGATTCGATCGAGCTTGACGATATTCCCGATTCAGTTGACTGATTGTCGTCAACGAGATTTCCTTGGGGCAGACAGCGGCACAGGTGCCAGTATTGGAACAACAGCCGAACCCCTCTTCGTCCATTTGAGCCACCATCTTAATCACCCGCCGCTGGCGTTCGGGTTGTCCTTGGGGTAATAGGGCAAGGTGGGATACTTTGGCGGCGACAAATAACATGGCCGAACTGTTTTTACAGGCGGCAACACAGGCTCCGCAACCGATGCACATCGCCGCAGCAAAAGCAGCATCAGCAATATCTTTGGCAACGAGCATGGTGTTGGCATCCACCTCATTGCCAGTATTGACGGAAATATAGCCACCCGATTGGATAATGCGATCGAATGCCGATCGATCGACCATCAAATCCTTAATGACAGGAAAAGCATTTGCTCGCCAGGGTTCGACGACGATAGTGTCGCCATCTTGGTACGATCGCATATAGAGCTGACAGGTGGTGCTACCTTGGTTGGCACCGTGGGGGCGACCGTTGATATACATGGCACAGGAACCACAAATCCCTTCCCGACAATCGTGGTCGAAGGCGATCGGTTCTGCGTCAGCTAGAATTAGGTCTTGATTGAGTCGATCGATCGTCTCCAAAAAAGACATGTCTGGGGAAACGTCGGCTAGTTGGTAAGTGACGAATTTACCAGCAGTTTGAGAATCGGGCTGTCGCCAAATTTTGAGAGTGATTTTCATTTGTAGGAACGCTGGCTGAACTGCGCCAGCTCGAATTTTAATGCTTCTAGGTGCAACTGCCATTGATGCTCTTGTTGATATGCCCAGGCGGCGACGTGGGCATATTCAGCATCGCGGCGTTGGGCTTCACCCGTATCGGTTTGGAATTCCTCGCGGAAATGACAGCCGCAGCTCTCTTGACGGTGCAGGGCATCAACGCACATCAATTCGCCTAGCTCCAGGAAATCAGCAACACGTTGGGCGCGATCGAGTTCTGGATTGAGTTCCGGCACTTTTCCAGGTATTTTTACATCCTGCCAAAACTCTGCTTGTAAAGCTTGGATCTCTTGAATCGCTGACTGCAACCCAGTTGCAGTTCTGACGATACCGCAATCCGCCCACAGAATTTGACCCAAACGTCGATGAAAGCTGGTGACGGTTTGAGTGCCCCGAATATCGATCAATCGATCGAGTCTGGCTCTCACCATCTCCTCCGCGCGGGCAAATTCCGGTCGATTCTCGTTCCGAGAGGCTTCGCCAACGATCGAGTTGGGACTACTACCAACATCATTGGCCAAATAGTTGCTAATCGTCGCAGGTATTACAAAATAACCATCGGCCAAGCCTTGCATCAAAGCTGAAGCACCGAGCCGATTGGCACCATGTTCGCTAAAATTAGCCTCTCCCAAACAATATAGACCAGGGATAGTTGTCATCAATTCATAATCTACCCACAAACCGCCCATCGTGTAATGTACCGCTGGATAAATCCGCATCGGCACTGTATAAGGGTCTTCACCTGTAATCTGAGCATACATGGCAAATAGATTACCATATTTATTTTGCAGCACTTCGCGACCAGATCGCCGCAGAGCATCAGTGAAATCGAGATACACGGCACGATGGGAGCTGCCCACCCCATAACCAGCATCGCACACTTCTTTGACCGCTCGTGAGGCAATATCGCGGGGGACGAGGTTGCCGTAAGCCCGATAACGCCGCTCTAAAAAATAGTCGCGTTCGGATTCGGGGATATCTGGAGCGAGACGGCGATCTCCAAGAGTTTTGGGTACCCAAATCCTTCCGTCATTCCGCAAGCTTTCGGACATCAGGGTGAGTTTGGATTGATATTCGCCAGCGACGGGAATACATGTCGGGTGAATCTGGGTGAAACAAGGATTTGCAAATAATGCCCCTTGCTTGTGGGCTTTCCAGGTAGCACTGACGTTACTGCCCATCGCATTAGTAGATAGATAAAAGACGTTACTATACCCACCAGAACAAAGCAAGACGGCATGTCCGAAATGTCGTTCTAATTCACCAGTCAATAGATTACGCGCGATAATCCCCCGCGCTTTGCCGTCGATTTGGACGATTTCCAACATTTCGTGACGGGTATACATGGTGATGTTGCCCAATTCAATTTGCCGTTCTAGTGCTTGATAGGCACCCAGTAACAGTTGCTGTCCCGTCTGTCCGGCGGCGTAGAAAGTGCGTTGTACCTGGGTACCACCGAAGGATCGATTACTGAGCATTCCGCTGTATTCTCGCGCAAACGGTACGCCTTGAGCAACGCAATGGTCGATGATTTTGGTGCTGATATTCGCGAGTCGATAAACATTGGCTTCTCTCGATCGATAGTCACCGCCCTTAATCGTGTCATAAAATAACCGCCGAACGGAATCCCCATCGTTTTGATAGTTTTTGGCGGCATTAATTCCGCCTTGGGCGGCGATACTATGGGCGCGGCGGGGAGAGTCTTGGAAACAGAAGGCTTTCACCCGATAGCCCTGTTCGGCGAGAGTAGCTGCGGCGGATGCGCCCGCAAGTCCCGTACCAATGACGATGATTTCTAGCTGCCGTTTGTTTGCTGGGCTAATCAGGCGGGCAGTTTCTTGATAGGTTTGCCACTGTCGATCGAGAGGTACTGTGGGAATTTTAGCATCGAACATGGGAACTAAGGAATAAAGGGCAGGAGAACTGCATCTAAATAACCCAGGCACAACTAGAATATAGCAAAGACAAAATATCTGCTTGATAGCTTTGTCTCTAGTTTAACTCCACAAGCAGTAAGAAATCTGCTTGGTGTAATGGTTACGGTGTTACAGGATTAGGGGTGAGAGTCGTCATTTGACTAACGAATCGCACCTGTAAGTAGTGTTTCCGATAAATTTGTCTCAGCGAGCATCGCGTGACGGAGATTGGCACCTGTGAGATTAGCCCCTGTGAGATTCGCGCCTGTGAGATTGGCACCAGCTAAATTGGCTCCAGTTAAGTTGGCTCCACGCAAGTTAGCGTTGTGTAAAATTGCGCCAGTAAAAATAGTTTTAGATAGATTAGCCCAAGATAGATCGGCACCAGTTAAGTTTGCTCGATCAAAATTGGCAAACATTGCGTAAATATTCACTAGATGCGATCGAGTCAGTCGAGATTGAGTTAAATTCGATCGATATAAATGTGCCGCACTCAATTCAGTTTCAACTAAGATCGCTTGACTCAGATCTGCGTGAGCTAAATTGGTTTCCACTAAATCTGCATAACAGAGAGTGGCGCGATGCAATTGGATTCGATCGAGATTCGCACCACGTAACTTAGCTCCAGTTAAATCGATCGAGATCGCATTTACGGCTGATAAATCTGCATCCCGTAGATCGGCATTAGTAAAATTGCTACCCACCAAATTGGCATTACAGAGGTTTGCACGTCGAAAATCTGTGCCGATAGCTTTAGTATCGATTGCCTCGATCGATCCTAAATTAGCATCTACTAAATCTGCACCATTAAAGATCGCATTACTGAGATTCGATCCCATCAAATTTGCTGCCACCAATTTAGCTGATGCTAAATTCGCTCTCCGTAGATTGACCTCATGGAGATCCGCTCCCCGCAGATTCAACCCCGTCAACTGAGCATCATTCAAATCCGGCATTTCCAAGCAATTGACTCGCCAAGCCAACCAAGCTACCGCTCCACACCGCAACACGGCATCTGCACTCACTTCCATCCCCTACTCCTGCTTACCTCTGTCTGGAAACGGACGACCTGGTAAACTCTCTAGTGACGCTAGAATACCCGCCTCAGCCGCCTTAATATCCTGTTCTTCTCCACCTAGATACAACCTACCAAACACACCCACCGCTGAAATTTGGAGAATATTAATCCTCGCGGACTTCTCCGCTTCATTCGCCGCAATAGCTGCATATGCTGCTGGCTCTACCTCTAATACATATAAAGTTTCTCCCGCCAGGATCATATTCCCTCGTCGCCCGCGATTGATCATTTGAGTATGATGCGCCGTAATATTCCGAATAATCCGACTCGAAATTACTCGCGGCTTGAGACAATCAGACTGATTCACTCCCAAATATGCCAAAATCGCCCGTCCCGCTGCGTGGACATCGCCCTGACTGCTAGCATGGATTTCCATCAATCCATACAACCGTTCAATAATCTGCACCCCTGGTTTCACATCTGCGGATTTGAGGGCAATATCCATCATTTGGTTGATTTCAACTCCAGGAGAGACTTCAATCCACAGGGATGAATCCGATGGCAATGGTAAAAATCCCTGGGCTTCCGTACCCAGATATGCGGCATGTTGGCGTTGCAGGCGATCGATAAAAACGTAACTGCGGAGGTCGATTCCCAAGACTTTTAAATAGTTGAAAGCTGTGTCTTCCGCCCTGAATATTTTCGCCAGAGCTTACTCAGTATACCGCAAGTGGATTGCCAAGATTCGACATCAATATTTACAACAACAGGAGTAAGAAAAAGCTTTTCTTACTCCTGTGATTCAGTAACTAGTTCTGAAGATAACCTAACTCAATCTACTGCTTAGGAGCTGGTGGAGGAGTGACCTCAGGGGCTGGTGGAGCACCAGGAGCAGGCGGCGCAACAGGTGCTGGCGCAGCATCCGGTGCTGGTGCCGCACTAGGGGTAGGAGCCACAGTAGGTGTCGCTGAGTTCGCAGTTTGAATCAATTGACCCAACAATCCTTGCAGAGCTTTTTGGCCGCTGGGAGCACTGGTTACTGCTTTTTCAGGGCCGAGTTCGCCGACCATTGCTTTGACGTACTCATTATAAGCACCAACAGATGCGTTTAATTTTGTAGCATTAATATTACCATTACCAGAGCGCATTCCTTTGACGGTAGTAGCTAACACAGTAGCCGCTTTACCTGTGGGACCATCAGGTGCAACACCAGCAGGTAACAATCCCGCAACTAACGGAGCGGGTTCGGCACCATTAACGACATCAAATGTCGCTGCATCACCAACAGTATTCGCAGTTAAGGACTGTGAAAGTTGGTTGACGGCAGTTTGGCTTTGGGACGCATAAGTTGGTTCGCCACCACCGATAACACCACCACCACCAACGCTGGTGACAGAAGTAAATGTGTTGCCATTATCGGAACCGTTCCCGAGTTGGGCATTAGCTGGATTGAGGTTGAGTGCCACTAAACTAGCTACAGCACCCAGCCCTAACAAATAGGACGAGATTTTCATGTTTACGCTCATGTATTGAAGAGGATGAATAATGCTGCCGGAAATTTGAGGATCGATCCTCAAATTTCCGAACAGGTAACAAATCGACTAGCTAGGATTAGAAATGGAAACCCAAACCACCACTAACGACAAAGCGAGAACCACCAGTTTCGCTATTACCCAGATCGACGATTGCAGGGGTGACTTGGAATGAAGAACCACCACCAAAAGGAATCGAGATGGGTAAGCCAACGCTTGCGTCTTGACCGTTCCAGTCAGCAACTAGCGAAACATTGGAGAATAACCGAGTACCGATGCTACCAAAGACGTTGATAGTATCGTTATTGGCACGGATATCACCAACACTACGGAAGCGACCAGCACCAGCACCAACGGATAGAGTGGTGTTGCTAAAGAAGCCCATGTTTGGATCGGGGTTAAGGATCAAGCTAGCTACGCCGTAGCCAGTCCGACCACCATTAACACCACCATCTGCTGTTGCAGGGTTATTTCCGAACGTCACCGCGTTTTCATAACCACCCGCGATCGCAAAGTTGTCACCTAACAACTTGTGCAGTTTGAAACTAATGCCACCATTCTCAAATGAACCAGATCCAGTTCGGTTATAGGTAGTAGCAACAGTTTCTAAGCCTAGGAAATTACGCGCATCGCCTAAACCAAGACCGACAGAGTATGCATAAGTCTCTGGACCTTTTGCTTTTTCTGCTGCTGTTGCCGCAGGGTTGTTAGGTAGATTAGTATTGCTATAGATATTCGGACGAGTTTCACCTTGGAAGCCTGCACCAAAGAAAAGATCGCCCCAATTAGCACCAAATGCCGTAGGAGTACCTAAACCACCAACTGGGAAGGTAGCAACGGAAGTAGAACCAGAAACCTCTGGAACTTGGCTAGGAATGCTCAACTTGGCGATCGCCTCGTCAGCAGTCATTGGTTTGGGAACTTCTACTGGAGTACCAGTAATACTAGTAACATATACACCTTGAGGACAGGATGCAATGTATTTGTTCGCTGGGCTGGCTTTATCTAAAGCGGTCAACCTACCCGAACCAACTAATACTTGGTGGATATAAGCAGCAACATCAGCACGAGTCGCTACAGTATTTGGACCAAAGTTACCACCAGGCAGCTTACTGCTGTCATATTCGACACTGACAGCGATACATCGCTGAGTCGCAGCTACTAAGGCATTTTGACCGTAGCTAGGAACTTGAGCCGCGTCACCGAATACACCGTTGATGTCTAAGCTGCCAGAAGGCTCTAGCTTGCTGCCATTAACGAGGGAAACCAAACTCTGAATCCGAATAATATTTTGCTTAGGAGCAAAGGTACCGTTAGGATATCCAGTTAAAAATCCACTTTGGTAAGCCTTTTGAATTACGGCACTCGCCCAGAATTTTTTGGGTACGTCTTTAAATTTACGACCAGCCCGAACCTGTTTGAGATCGAAGGCTTTGTTGAGTAAGGCCGCAAACTCGGCCCGAGTTACTGGTTGGTCGGGTTTGAACGTACCATCAGGGTAGCCTTTGATAATTTCCTTTTCAACCAGAGCTTTGATAAAAGGTTCGGCCCAGTTGCCGGCAACATCACTAGCCTGTGCGACCTTGTCGGTTGCTGGGGTTACTGGTGCCGTATTTTTATTTTCCTTCACCGCTGCTGCCAGGGGTGCAGATACTGTAACTTTGTTCGATGAATTATTATTTTCAGGTGCATTTGGCACTGCAAATGCAGATCCAGTAGTAATTAATACACCAGTGAAGACAGATCCTAGTAATAAGGATGCAAGTCTACCGATCTGGGCACGTTTGAAATTAGATTGTTGTTTATTTTGGTTCATGGTTTCCCTAGTGCACTCCTCACCGGAAAAGTTGTCAGTTTACATTCTACTGCAATTTTACGGATCGAGATAAATTAGTTGTTTATTGTAAGTTTACACAGCGATCGATTTTTAAGTCAGCTTGCTTTTACCCATCGGTTGAATTTACATATATTTCAATCCAATACTCAAACATGAAGGCATCGCGTCGATTGCTCTGAGCATCTAGCTTCCAAGTTCAGATATTTGGCTGAGTACATTTGCCAAAAAAAAATATACCTTAGATGTATTGGCGAAACTTCTACGACTGTTTTTAGTCATTGTGGTTAATCAGAATCACTTGGTTTGGATCGCTTCAATCGATCGGTTGCCAACTTCTTACACTACACGATAATGCTAGTCGCAATCGCATTAGCAAAAGTCGGAAATCAAGTTTTTAACTTGAGTAAAAAAATAATTTTCAACTTTTTAAAACCTGTCGATCGTGTCATAATACTATGTCCACTAAAAGCCGATCTTTGTTGAGTATTGAAGCTACCGCCACGATTCTTGAAAAACTTATTAATGCGCTTTCCAATAATCAGAAGTATACAATCCTGACGTGTGTCGATGTCAGTTTGTTCCTGATTTCCATCAGTGCGGCGATCGGCTTCGAGTGGGGACTAGGCCTAGTGCCTACGGAAATGTTGCACCAAGGTAGGTTTGTGGTGCTGGAGATCGGGATCAAAATTGGATTGTTTTGGGCATTTAGAATTTATCAACAGGTATTACGCTATGCAGGTGGCGAATTTATCTTGACGATCTCCAAAGCAGTAGTCACCAGCCTCCTGGCAATTATCGTAATTTTTAATTGGATTACGCCGCCCATCATGCCAGCTTCTGTGCTGATAAATGATGGAATGCTGACACTCATTTTAATTATTGCCTTTCGGCTCAGCGCCTGTCTGACTCTTAGTAAAATCAGACAGGTTAATCGTCCGGGTCAAGAGACTTGTTCGGTAGTCATCTATGGAGCGGGAAGTGCTGGCTGTATCCTCGCTCAAGCTTTAGCTGGCGAAAATGGCAAAAAGTTAATTGGTTTTGTCGATGACAACCCCTATCTCCAAGGTCGGAATGTCCAAGGTATTCGGGTATACACTCCAGCAGAATTACTAAAATTGAAGGCCGTAATTGGGTTTGAGGAAATTCTCCTCGCGATGCCTTCGATCGAAGGACAACGGAAACGCGATATTTTAGAAAAATTGCAAGTTCTAGGTGTACCTGTAAAAACTGTACCCAGTATTACTGAAATTTTAAGCGGTCATGTCTCCGTTAATAAAGTCCGCGAACTGGACATCGAGGATCTATTAGGCCGCAAAGCGATCGCTGCTCGTCCCGAATTACTCCAGCATGATATTACTGATCGAGTCGTATTGGTCACTGGTGGCGGAGGTTCGATCGGTTCCGAACTCTGTCGTCAAATTGCCAAACAGCAGCCTAAACTGCTAATCGTCTACGAGCTACATGAGTTTGCTCTGTATCAAATGGACATGGAACTTGGCGAACACTATCCCCATCTGAGTAAAATTGCTTGTTTGGGTTCGGTCACTGACGCTCAAGTATTGACAAGAGTTATCAAAAAATATGAAGTAGATACTGTATATCATGCAGCCGCATACAAACACGTCCCGATCGTCGAAGCCAATCCCATTTCGGGCATGAACAACAATATCGGCGGGACGCTCACGGCGGCTCAATGTGCGATCTCCTGTGGAGTTAAGAAATTTGTCTTGATCTCCACGGATAAAGCAGTTCGTCCCACTAATATTATGGGTGCAACCAAGCGGGTCGCAGAATTAGTACTCCAATCTTTAGCCGATCTTTCCTCTCACGACACCTGTTTTACCATGGTGCGGTTTGGGAATGTGTTAGGAAGCAGTGGTTCTGTCGTCCCCCGTTTCCGCGAACAAATTATCTCTGGTAAGTCGATCACCCTTACTCATACAGATATTACTCGCTATTTCATGACCATCCCTGAGGCCGCTACTCTCGTAATTCAAGCTGGCGCAATGGCCAAAGGAGGGGAAGTATTTCTCTTAGATATGGGCGAACCTGT
This sequence comes from Chamaesiphon sp. VAR_48_metabat_135_sub, assembly GCF_031418915.1. Taxonomy (NCBI): domain Bacteria; kingdom Bacillati; phylum Cyanobacteriota; class Cyanophyceae; order Gomontiellales; family Chamaesiphonaceae; genus Chamaesiphon; species Chamaesiphon sp. VAR_48_metabat_135_sub. Next base: position 40,106 of record NZ_JANOJV010000268.1, read on the forward strand.
CAAAATCTACGATCTTGCCGCTCAGATGATTCGCTTGCATGGTCTGGAACCACACAAGGATGTCAAAATCGAGGTAACAGGTTTACGTCCTGGGGAGAAAATATATGAAGAGCTGTTGATCGATTGTGATGCAGCGTTACCAACAGGGCATCCCAAGATCTTTTGTGCTCGTGAGGCTAAAATAGGCTGGCAAGAGCTAGCACCCCAACTTACTAACCTACTGGAAGCTGCGGCTAAGTGTGAGGTCACTGAATGTGTATCGGCTCTCCATCACTTAGTTCCAGAATATCAACCAATGGGACAGTACGCCAAGGTCAAATATGAAGCTGTTGCAGTGTAGATAGGGGATAGGGGATAGTGGATAGTGAATAGCGAGGCCCTGAGTTCAACAGCAGTATCTAACTTTGGTGAATCATATTTCAACTCCCTATTCCCTATTCCCTATTCCCTATTCCCTATTCCCTATCCCCTATCCCCTGATTTCTGCAAGAAATCTAGACGTTAGCATAAATGCGACCATCGGGCATCTTGGCACCAGTGAGGATCGTACCTACAATACTGGCACTGCTCATTTCTGCACGCATCAAATTAGCATTGGTGAGATTGGCATCTTCTAGATCGGTTTTAGCCAGATGAGCTTCGATTAATTCCACTCGGATCATGGTTGAATAACACAAAATCGTCCGAGTGAGATCGGCATGGTGCATTCGAGCATCCGTAAGATCTGCATAACTCAAATTGGTATTTGCCAACTTGATCTTGGACATGATGGCTCTGGTTAGATTTGCCCCTGTCATATCGCAGGCTGTCAAGATTGCGCGTTCGAGTTTGGCAAGGGAGAGATCGGCATGGGGTAAATTTGCTTCATGCAAATTGGCTTCCGTAAGGATGGCATTATTTAATTTTGCACCTGTCAAATTCGCGCCAGAAAGATCTGTCCCTTTCAAATTTGCTTCGGTGAGATTGGCATAACTCAGATCGACTTTCGATAGATTTGCCCCTGCCATATTCGCATTACGGAGATCGGCACGACAGAGTTTGGCACTACGGAGATTGGAATTATAACTGCGCTTTTCTTCGCGAAAATTGGCTGCGCGCAAACAAGCCCCACTGAGATTGGCACCGCTGAGATTGACATTTCGTAAATCGGCATCCATCAGATTGGCATCCAGGAGATTGATCCAGGTCATATCTGCACCGCGAAAATCGACATATTGGAGACTAGCTCCATGTAAATCCGCATCTCGGAGATTAGCACCTTGGAGGTCGGCTCTGATCAGTGTCGCGCCGCCTAATTTGCAGCTAGAAAGGTTGGTTTTGACTAACTGCGCGCGATTGAGATAGGCAAAAGTGAGGTTGCTCTTGCGTAAGTCGGCTTGGTTGAGGACAATATCGATTAAGTCTTGAGAAACTAAACTAAATCCACTCAAATCGACGGAGGTAAAGTCCCGTTCCCCACCACGATATCGCCACAATAGTTCTTCCGCATCCATAACTTGGCTAGTATCTTTGTTGATGATGTCTTGCCTAGTATTCCCTAGATTGCGATCGCTATTACTGCTGATGAGATTTAATTAATGCAAATTTTTCTGTTTGTCCCAAGATCTGATATGGCTGCTTTAACTGTTGATTTGCTGGTAAGGAGGCGGATTTCAGCAGGAACTGTCGATCGATCAGAATAGTTTGATGTTGAGCTAATAACTGGGGTAATCGATCGAGTGGAGTCGGTTCTATTTTGGCATCGGCATAGAAATCTAGGCTGGGTCTACCACCTGGCAATGAGGAATAGACTTTACTATCTCTAGCGACATGTTGATGAATTAATTGTCCGACGGGCTTCACCTGGAAGTCGCTATTAATTTCCCAAATCCAGGAATGGGAACTCATCAACCCAAATAAGACTAGATACATACCGATAAATAATGTCGGGATAAATAACCGATTCTGCTGTTTAACAAACGCTGCTGCTAATCCCATTGAGACTGCTAGGGATAAACTCATTAAGACTAAAATCGGATCTCGTTCGACGATGGCAAAATAGCCACAACCCACCATCCCCGCGAATGCGGCAAATGATAGCCAGCCAAATCGAGCCGTTGTATAAATTGGTTTTTCCCCTTGCCAGATGAGGGATAAATAAGCACCAGCAAAGACCGCTAGAAAGGGGTATACGGGCATGATATACCAGTTCAGTTTCGTTTTCATCAGCGAGACGATCGCAAAGTATACAACGCCTCCAATTAGGGCAAATCTCGCCCAATTTTGATTGGAGTTGCGCCATGCCAATACCATCCCGCCAGGGATAAATAGCAACCACGGAAATGTATATTCAATAATATCGAAAGCATAGAACCAAATCGGCCCTTGATGATCTTCGACAGATTGGGACAATCGATCGAATGATTGGGCGAAAAAATGTACCTGAATAAAGGGATCGCCATATTGATGATACTGAGCCAGATACCAAGCAGTTGCCGGAATTTGACCGATGGTTAATCCTAACCATAAATAGGGACTTTTGAGTAAAGATAGCTGTCTAGTCGCTATTAAAATTAATAGAATAATCAGTCCAAATACGATAACGAGTAATCCTTTTGTGAGGGTAATTAAGCCCAACATTAAGCCAATCCCGATACTCCATCGTCGATCGCGATGAGCGTAGAGCAGGCAGAGTAATGATAACAGCCAAAAGGTAATTGACATGCCGTCTAACATTGCCAATCGACCGTGCCGAACTACAGGTAGCAGCGTTAGATAGACTAATGCAGATAATAAAGCTGGAGTTTTTTGGTTAAATAGTAGATAACTAATTTGATATAAAATTGGTACGCCGATCGCTGTCAAGATCGCACAGGGTAATCGAGTGGTAAATTCACTAATTCCACCAATCTGGTAGGCAAAGGCAATTGCCCACATCCCCAATGGTGGCTTTAATAAAAATGGATCGCCTTGGATTTTGAGATATATCCAATCGCCAGTTCTCATAATTTCGCGAGCGATTAAAGCATATGTACCTTCATCCCAATCTTTTAATGGTACATTTCCTAAGAAAATTAGCCAGAGTAATAGTGATAATCCAATTAATATTGGAATAAGATATCGATCGACTAGTTGAGTTAATTTGCGATCGATCGATATTTGCATGATATTCTTAAGGTTAATAGTAAAATTGGGCGTTGCTGAATTGATGTATGAAATGCTCTCGAAATTCAAGGTAGGGGTAATTCATGAATTACCCCTACCTTGAATTTCAGGGCTTGTCTCAGAGGTAAATCGTACCTGAATTCAGCAACGCCCGATATCGTTATAGCCACGATTACTGGCATAAATCCGTCCCTACAAATTTTTAGCGTTATTTATTCGGACAAACAACCTTTGTCTCCGTCAATCCCCCTGCCGTCTGAGCCGCAATCAATCGCGCCCGTCCATTCGGCTCCAATACTAACCCGATCGCGGGCGGTGCATATTTTGGTGGTAGACTTGCTGTAGTCGCAGCTTGAGCCTCCTCCGCACGCGCATCTGACCACAAAGCATCACTCTCCTGGGGTTCGCTAGCATTGGGTGGCAATCCACCGCGTCCAGTCATATAAAATTTATGATCCCGCTGACTTGCACTACAGGCTTGGGAAACTTGCTTACTCGCATCGTTAGTAGCCGCAGAAAGTTCGCCCTTATCCTTCCCTGGATCTGTGCCTGGGGTGTTTATCTGGACGATTCCACTTTGTCCGAAGGTCGAACTAGCTGTAATATCATTAGTAAAAGCTGTACCGATTGGGCGATATTGGATGCCGAATAGTCCTTGGGTATCAATCTTGACGTTACCACCATTACCCCGATTGGCATTAGCCGTGATGTCATTGTTTCCTGGTAGAGCAATAATTAGGGGACTACCAATAGTGATATTTCCACCATTCCCATTTTTGTCAGTGCTCTTAGAATCGGTAGCAATAAAACTACTATTTTGCAGCAGCAGGAAGTCATTAGTGATGATATTAATATTCCCGCCAGTAGAACTGGTCGATTTTGATGAAATTTCGCCCTTGTTTAATCTGATAGTGTTGCTGTTCAGGAAAATATCCCCCGCATCTCCTTGTCCGCCAGTGCTGGCAGATAATCCAGCACCATTAGTAATAGAGAGAGTCCCAGTCTTAATCTCAATCCCGCCCCCTTTGCCCACTGCGCCCTCTTCTACTTGACTGATTGCGGCACTACTAAAACTATTTTTACTACCATCAAAGGAGACGTTACCCGTAGCGGTAATTTTGATATTCCCCGCATCTCCTTTGCCTAAAGTGCTGGCAATTAATTGAGCACCATTAGTAACGGAGAGATTTCCTGTCTTAATCTCAATTCCACCACCTTTCCCCTCTGCACCTGGTGCTACTGCACTCAATGCTGTACTATTACCCGAATCATCTTGGCTGCCATCGAAGGAAACGTTACCAGTAGCGGTAATTTTGATGTTCCCCGCATCTCCTTTGCCGAAAGTGGTGGCAGATAATTCAGCACCATTAGTGACAGAAAGATTCCCTGTCATAATCTCTATCCCACCGCCTTTTCCCTCTGCATTCTGTGTTAATGTACTCAATGCCACACTTTCGCCGTCAAATAAAACATTCTCTGCTGCCGTAATTTTAATGCTCCCCGCATCTCCTTGTCCGTCAGTACTGGCAGCTAATCCACCACCATTAGTGACACGTAGATTGCGAGCTGCGATCTCAATCTCACCCCCTTTACCCATCGCACCTGGTTCTACTGTACTCAATGCTGCACTAAGGAAACCATCTTTATTGCCATCAAAGGAGACATTTCCCGTAGCAGTAATTTTGATATTTCCCGCATCTCCTTTGCCTAAAGTGCTGGCAATTAATTGAGCACCATTAGTAACAGAAAGACTCCCCGTCGTAATCTCAATCCCACCCGCTTTTCCTTCGCCGCCCCTGCCTACCGAACTAAAGGCGGCAGTACCAAAACCATCTTGGATGCCATCAAAGGAGACGTTACCAGTAGCGATAATTTTGATGCTCCCAGCATCTCCTTTACCGCGAGTGTTGGTAACTAATTGAGCACCATTCGTGACGGAGAGATTTCCAGTTTTAATTTCAATTCCACCTCCTTTTCCTTCTGCGCCAGGATAGACGATATTGACAATGAAAGCCGTGTCCGCAAGCCGAATATTGCCTGTCGCATCTAGCTTGATATCGCCTGCGATGGCAGTTGAATTTCCCAATCCCGTGGCAATACCCGCCCTAATTCTCGTTCCCGTTCCTTGGATGGTAATATCTTTAGCAAAAATACTAAGACTGCCATCCCCGCTCGATCGAACATCAATTATACTAGGTGATGTTTCGATCGATCCCACCGATACATTCCCTCTTTCTACATTTGCCGGAAACTGGACACCATTATTGAGACTAAACGAGATCGATCCACTTTGCTGTAGTCCCCCTAATTCTACCTTTGCACCAGGAGCGATAATCTTGCCGCCATTCAAATTCACATTTCCGCCAATTAACCCGATGTATTGACTCTTGTTATTAGTTGTCAGCGTCCCATAATTTTCGATGCCCCTACTCCCAGGAATACTGGCATTTATTATCAATCTTGCTGGATTGAAAGCAACATTTGGATCGATAGTTAATAACAGCGCATCACCCGCTTTGTTCGTTCCAAAATTATAATTTCTGCCTTGAGGATCGACAAAGTCTACTCCACTTGCCGTACTCGTTACAAATGCCTTACCCACATCTAATTTTGCACCCGCTCCAAATACCACTCCATGAGGATTAATGAGTAAAAAGTTTGCTCCATTAGTATTTAATAACCCATTAATATCCGAAAATAAATTTCCCGTCACGCGGGAAATAATTGACTGATTCCCGACAGGATTATTAAAGTTCGCCGATCCGCCCGTCGGTATGGAAAAATCTGTAAAACTATGGAATAAATTTTGCCCGCGTTTGAGTCCACCTTCGATACCAAAGTTATTATTACCTAAGTTTTTTACTTGAGTACCAATTTGAATATTATCGGCTTGCGGAATGCGGTTAGAAGGTTGATATGTTTGGGCGTAGGCGATGATAGGGAGGAAAGATAAAGTGGTAGTAGTCAGGAGCGGAAGAACATGTTTAATCATGATAAGGAAGGATGAAGATTAAACCTTTTAAATAGTTCCCAATAGTGTAATTTTGCGATTATCTAATATATAATAGTTCTCTTTCGATCGATCTCAAATAGTTGTGGTAATTTTGGTTACAATTCTTGATGCAGATATCGATCGAATCTACTATCTCTGTATTTTTAAACATCAGCGTTGCTGATTTGCGGTATGAATTGCCCCTACTCTAAAATTACACGGATTGTCCGATCTAAATTTTCGATCGTTGCCAAGCTTCTAATAGATTGAATCGAAATATCGATGAGACTACTTTTAGTGTAGCTAATTCTGGTGGTGGTGATGGTAATTTACTTGCCACTTGAAAAGCTATTTCTGCTGCTTGTGGCTGCCAATTATATAGTCTAATAAATCCCAAGTAAGTCCAAGCATAAAGGTTTTGAGGGTCTGTTTGAGTAATTTTGGTTAAGTTATCTAGTAATGGTTCAATTCGCCGCTGCAAGGCTTGAATCAGCGCGAGGGTGTATTTTAATTCTACTTGAGATTCGCCTTGTTTGATGCGGTATTCGATCGCCTGTCGTGCTTGTGCTAAGTAATCTTGAGTGGGATCGTATTGATTGAGAGTATTAACTTCGCTAAAGACTGGATCGATCTTCCCACGCGCGAATAATTTATTTAATTGTGTTAATTTGACGATCGAGTCTGGTTCGTGTAGATTTTCTGGTAAAGATTTAATTTCAATTTTGGGAACTGCTAAGGGAAATGTTTTTCCAGTTCGTCGATTTAGGTAAGTAGCTGTTAATTGATAGGTGTCTAATGGTAGCTGTCCTGAGGGGAACATACTAGATTTTTCAGTAACTCTAAAATTCGAGTTACTTGTTCGATCTAAATATAGATTGCCTAAACCAATACTTCGATCGTGATGCCAAGTTTTATCTTTACTTTGCCAGGTTAATATTAGCAAGCCATTTTGGAGTAACTCTCGATCGCCACTTACTTGATAACTGGTATTAACTGCTAGTCTTGATGATGGAGAAATAATAACTTTTTCTAGTTTAACTTTCTCAATCTTATCTAAAATAGGCTCGACAGAAATTGATGTATTTTTACGTCGATATAATCTGACAGTACTAGCATCTGGCATCGTCCATGTTTTATGAAGCTGTAAGTCTGGATTTTGTTCGACGATCGATAATGGTACTTTCTCGATAATATTATGACTGGCATTACCGATTTGGATCGCATACCAATTCAAAGCTTTTAAACCTCGATCGATAAACTGCTGTTTCTCTGTCGAACTTTCAACTAAATATCTAGCATAAACTTGAAAGTCCGCGAGATGTCCGTATGAATCTAAATTTTCAGCATTAAATTCGGGACTAGCTGATAATACACCAATAGTTGACTTGAGATACGGTCGATCGTGCGTAATTTCACTAATTATCTCTTGATGAGGAAACTTCGATCCGATATCTGCTCTATGGATTAGCCCATAATGAATATAGGGTACTTTTGATAAACTATTTATTCCAGGAATCGCAAACAGATTAATTAATAAGATTAATCCCGTTACCCCAATTGCCCCCCACTTCAATCTTCTTGCCCAAGTAGTCTGAAATAAATTCAAACCATAGGCGAAAAAAATACTCAGCACTGGTAAGATTGGTAAGATAAATCGAGAATCTTTGTTTATAGCTAAACTACAGAAGAAGTAGCCGCCCAAACAATACAATATCAACCAAAATGAATGTCGATTTCTAACGAGAATATTGCTGGATTGGTTTTTAAATACCCAGAGTATCATCAGCCCGATTGTCACAACTAAAATTGGTAGAGAAATCAGCTCTGGTAACATTTTGAGATAGTAAAACCAACCTGCTAGGGTATCACCACCAGGATCGCCTTCTATTTTACCCATCCCATTGGCTCCAATTGCTGACGTAATCACTGTCAGCCAGTTTTGACTGAACCAGCCACCAAAGATCGTCCAAGCAATGATTAAAGCTACTCCAAACTGGAATATGCCCCACCAGTTGCGATGTTTGATAAACGAGCCTATCAAAAAAATGATAGGGAAGAGCATGAACAAAAATCCTGTTGGTTTGCTTAACATCAAGCAACCAAAAGTAACTCCAAAAATTAAACTCCATTGCCAACTTTTTAATCTCGTATCGGCATCTTTCCAATGAGTGAGAGCTAAAAATGTCAGACAGGATATGGCAACAATACCATAGTCGAGCATATACATAGTTTGGATATTTAGCAGGGCGGGAAACATCAAACATAAGCCAGATGCCCATAAACTCACTTGAGTACTAAATGCGGTGCTACTAAGAAAGTAAGTTGTTAAGACAGTAATGATAATAAACAGGATATTAACGAGAATACCTGAATCGACAGACTGACCAAAAATGTTTAAAAATGGAACCGTTAACAGATAAATAAATGGTGCTGTATACGAAGGCGATTGTGCCCATAGTTCATGCCACCAATCTGGAGAAAAAACTTGAATATGACTGATGACTCGTTGGTAGTTTAAAGCATTAGTAAAATGTGCTGCATCATCCCATGTCGGCACAGATCGATCGAGTATCAACCAAATAACATGTATACTGGTGGCGATCGAGATAATTGCTATTAGTATTAACTGCTCGGAACTTAATTTAACTACGGCGATAGATTTTCTCATGCACTAGTTTAGATTTTCAAAAACCACCGTTGACGATACATTAGATAGGATACACCAAACCATAGCAAGACAGTCACGACTGCGAATAGTACGCCACTATTAAGGGTACCCGCCCATCCAAATAACTGACTATTTAATACCTCGTAGATCGATTTAGCTTGCTCTCCCTTGCCAATTTGATTTACCATCAATAACTTAATTAACACGATCGAAGCTACATATATAAAAATTGCATTTAAACCCATAATCTCAAACGGTTTAAACCACTTCCCATACTTGCGGACATCCACCAACTCATAACAAGCTGCCAGGGAAATCAAACCCCAACCAGTCGTAAATAGCACGAAAGAACTCGTCCAGAGTTTTTTATTAATTGGGAAAAATCCATTCCAAACTAACCCGATGACCACAGCCGCAAATCCAAACATTAACAGATTGAGGCTAGTTCGAGAAGCTACCGATTGACGCTTTAACCATGCCCCTGTTAAGTAACCAAATAAGATACTAACTATAGCTGGGATCGTACTAAATAATCCTTCTGGATCGCTCATAAATTTAGAACCTTTATGTAGATGAGCTTTAGTAATAATTAAGCGATCGACATAAGATCCAAAATTGCCAAATTGGGTAAATACCCCATCGCTATTATCCAACGCTGGGATAAAAGTCAATATTAACCAATACCCAATTAAAATCGTTCCAGCTAAAATCCAAAGCCCCCGCTGCGAGAGCATTAAAATTGCGATCGAACTCAGTAAAAAAGCAATTCCAATTCGCTGCAATACTCCCATAATCCGCAAGTGTTCGAGATCGGGGAAGATTTTAGGATCGGTTAAATTGTAATTCCATAATAAATTGTTTAAAATCAAGCCCAATCCAAATAAAATTAGACTGCGACGAATAATCTGGAAATATACCTGCTTCGTTATTGGTGCATTTCCACTCGTATATTTAGCGAGTGAAAAAGCCATCGCCACGCCAATAATATACAGAAAAAATGGAAAGACTAAATCTGCGATCGTCCAACCATGCCAAGGCGCATGATCCAGCCAGGGATAAGTATCACCGAGACTAGCCATATTCACCAAAATCATCGTAGCCATCGTCATCCCACGGAAGACATCTAGGGAAGTTAGGCGCATAGTGGAGTGGGGTTGTAGGGGTGTGCTGTACCACCTTAGTGGGGGAAGGGGGGAAAGGGGAAATAATTAATTTATCAACTTTCTGTCTTGTTGCGCTAAACCGTCGGGGAACTAGGGCGTGCGCGCAACGCAACTTTCAACTTTCAACTTCTTCACTACCAATCAAGAGAATTAGAGTTGCAATTCCTGCAAAAAAGGCACCGACAGCGAAGGTAAATCCAGAACCGACAGCGTACCAACACCAACCAGCAATCAGATTGGCAACTAGTAATGTGATGCCGATCGTTAAATTAAACAGACTAAACGCTGTACTCCTTCTAGCTGGCTCTACAGAGCGATCGACCAGATCGAGGAGCAAACCCTGAATCATTGCCAAATGCAGCCCGTACAGGGCAAATAAACACCAAATCTGGACATTTGTAGAGACGACTGCCAATCCAAAGTAAACAATGATGTGTAGCAAAAAGCCTGCCAGCAGGAGCCGAACCTTCAGAACTCGATCGACAATCGCACTTACCGGATACGATACTAAGGCAAAGACTAAATTCATGATAATCAGCCCCACGGGAATCAATGCTGGAGAAATGCTGATTTCTACCGATCGGATCAATAGAAAGGCATCACTGGAGTTACCAAGATTAAAGAAAATTGCGACGGTGAGCAGCAGCCAATATTCTGTACCCAAATAAGGTAAATCTCGCCAGTAGATTGGGTTGTAATTATCAGCTACCGATGATGATTTCGGGCGTGGACTTGGCTCGTAGAATTCATCATTGCCAGCCAGTAAGCCCGTCATCTCCGCAGGCATCATCAATAGTTTTTGTTGCTTTTGGACTGGTTTAACGACGATAATGAGTAGGGCTAACCCCATGCAACTGGGTACTACTGCCGCAGAAAACACCATTTGGTAGTCATTCTGGAAAAAAAATAAGATCGTTCCAGCGATAATCGAACCAATACATGCCCCAGCAATTAGTAGCGACTGTCGCAACCGATAAGCTTCACTCCGCATTTCTTCAGAAGTAATATCTGCCATCAAAGCTTTGCGAGGTGCGACACTTATTCCCTGTCCAAATCGATCGCCAAACTGGGCACCGATCACCCATAATGGATCGATCGCGATCGGCAGAATCGTTCTCGTCAAAGTGGAAATTCCATAGCCAATTACAGCCAATCCCTTTTGCATCCCCAGAAAATCGCTCAGTCCCCCCGAAAATACTCGCATAATGGCGACTGTTGCTGCTGCAACGCCTTCGATCTCGCCAATTGTCAAAGCTCCGCCCTGTAATTTTAACAATACGAAGATCGGTAACACTGATCGAATCATTTCCGCGCTGATATCTGTCAATAGGCTAGCAATACTCAAAATCCACACATGGCGCGGCAGTCGATCGAGTCTCATAAATTAGGGAGTAGGGAGTAGAGGGTAGGGAGTCGGGGTGGGGGTATGTGGGTGCGGGGGTGTGGGGGTGTTGGATCGTTTATTATTATTACCTTACTCCCCAACGCCCCAACGCCCCAACTCTTATTACTGTGGTTGTTGGGGTTGAATTTTACCTTCTTTGACTAACACTTCATAGATTAAAGCTGCTGCGTCAGCACGGGTGGCTTTTTGGATGGGTTTGAGCAGATCTGCTGTTTTATCTTTAATTACCAATCCCGCATCTACTGCGGCTGCCATTTTTTCCCGTGTATATGTTGGCATTTCTTTAGCATCACTAAACTTGCTCAATGTTTGATCTGAGCTAGTTGCGACTGGAAGTTTCAACCCTTTTGCGAGGGAGATTTGTAATTGGTAGCGAGGAATCAATTGATTCGGTGCAAATTTTGTCGGTGAATAGCCAGTCATAAACCCAAGCTGTACCGATTTATACACAGCTTCTTTACGCGGATAATTGGCAGGAATATCCTTAAAATTAGATGTTATGGCAGTAGTTGGTTTATCCGCAAATGCCCGGTCGAGCATTTTGGCATATTCTCCTCTAGTAATCTCCTTGCTAGGATCGAATTTACCAGTACCAAAATCATCGAGAATACCGCGTTTTTTCAGCTCGGTAATATAGGTTTCACCCCAAAACTGTTTAGGGACATCTGTAAATACTGGTGTTGTCGAAACAGGTGTAGTTGGTGCGACTGCTGGTACTATAGGTGCTGGCACAATCGCCACAGGAGCCGTAGTTTTAGTCGGTTCGGCCGGAACTTCAACTGTTTTAATAATTGTCTGGGCTGGAGCCGTTATCGTTGTTGTGGATTGCTCCTGTCGATCTCTAGTCGCAACATTAGCAATCGTTCGTCTTTCCTGTCCAGCACTATTATCACCACGATCGAACAGACCGATTTTACGATTAGCTCCATCGTTGCCCAGAATTGAAGTTCCACCGTTGAAAAAATTCATTGACTGGTACTTTTGGCCGATTCCCCAGAAAAATACTGTGCCAATCCCTGCCATCGCTACGACGATCGCAATTAATTCATCCGCAGTCAGCCGTCGGCGACGATTAGGATTTGGAGTAGGATTAGGTGAATTAGTCATGTTTTTACCTTAGTACTAGATTGATAGAGTTAAACAGATAGAAATACTATGTTTATTTACCCAGCTTTGGTCTGATTTTAGATCGGATTATCGCATTATTTGTCTTGAGTTGCACAAATGTTGAGTATTTAGTACTAAAGATTGGCAATATTCGTACCGATCGATTGTCTAAGTCAAACCGCTAAAATCGATCCAGTCTATCTGCATTAGGATTGACTGAATCTCGATTTGGATGACTGATTCAGATCGATCTGCATCAATTCTGATAATCCGATTTGGATAGATATTTGCTAACTCTTGGTAGCCCTGTCTGACTCGTTGATGAAAATCTAAAGTTGCCAGTTCCATTCGATCGGGTTTTCCGCGCGATAAAACGCGCTGTAACCCAATTTTGACATCCAAATCGAGCCAGAAGGTAAGGTCGCTCTGCAAACCGCCTGTAGCCAATTGATTCACCCGATCGATCTCATCTCGATCGAACCCCCTACCATAGCCCTGATAGGCGATCGTCGAATCAGTAAATCGATCGCATAATACAATATCACCGCGATCGAGCTGAGGTCTAATTACCGATTCGACATGTTGTGCTCGATCGGCACCATACAATAACAATTCTGTTCGATTACTTACCCAAGTATCTGGATCTTCGAGTAGAAGTTGGCGAATCTGTCGTCCCAACTTTGTGCCACCTGGTTCGCGGGTAATAAATACAGATCGATCCTTACCACACCAGCTTTGGAGCCAATTTGCTGTCTTGTGGATCTGGGTAGTTTTACCAGCACCTTCGACTCCTTCAAATACGATAAACTTACCACTCATTTTCCCGCCAGCTCGATATATCTTCACTATAAATTAGTCAGCTAATCTGCTAGGATGTCAAGAGAATTTGAGATAACTAAACTTTACTTTGAAAAAGATTACATCCTATGTCTCGTTATGTCTGCCATTTTTCAGTCAATCTTTCATCCCAGAATGTTCGATCTCCATTGCGAAAATTGCTGGAGACTTGCGGAATGGAAACAATCTATGAGGTCGAGGATTACCTAATGGCGCGAGAGATTCCAGGTCGAGTTTCATTTGCAAAACTGGTCAGAGCGGAAGTATTAATCGATGTCACCAATGCCACTCAAAATACCGTCAAACTCAGCTTTGTCCTCAAAAATGAGGAATTACCACTCCAGCAAAATAATCACTGCCGTCAAGTCTTCGATCTCCTGCGTTATACACTCGCTCACAACTATGACTGGGAACCTATTAGTAGTTTACAATCGAATGCCACTCCTTCAGCACCAAAATTAGCAGCCAATCCATCCGCAGCAGATGAGTACGCGAGATCGTGTAATTAGAACTTTGGATTTTAGATTGTGGATTTTAGCTTATCACCCCGATTTTTAGTTGCTTGCTTTTTAACTATTGTGTTTCAGATAATTACCACAACTATCCATGAATAGTATTTTATTACTATTTCCTTGAAAAACAAGGTGATTCCGTCTACAGTGAACGTGATATCAATCTTAAATTCGTAGGGAAATCATCTCATGGCTCTGGCTGTAGGCACAAAGGCTCCTGATTTTAACGTTAAAGACACCAATGGTAATTCTGTAACTCTCGCTGGGTTAGCTGGCAAGAAAGTTGTCATGTATTTCTATCCCAAGGATGATACCCCTGGTTGTACCAAACAAGCTTGCAGTTTCCGCGATAATTATGCTGTCTATCAAGATAAGGGGATTGTGATTCTCGGCGTGAGCAAAGACGATGAATCTTCCCACCAAGCTTTTACTGAAAAATTTAGTCTCCCGTTCCCACTCTTAGCCGATACAAATGGTGAGATCGTTACTGCTTATGATGTAGATGGCGGCGGCTATGCCAAACGTGTCACCTACGCGATCGACGAAACTGGTAAAATTGTCCATGTCGATGCCAGCGTCAAAACCGATACTCACGCCAACGATGTTTTAACGGCGTTAGGTTATTAATTAATTCTAGAATAGGGCGGATATTTACTATCCCCTATTCACTATTCCCTATCCCCTAATTAACGGTACTCATACTTAACAACTACGGGCTTGACCGTTTCTAGCAAGATCGAGTTGCTACTAGTGGTAGAAATTTCGTGAGTGAATAATTTGGATTCGCCAGGTTCGAGATTAATATTTACGGGAATAATAGTTTGCTTGATTGATGTGTCTTTCGAGATAAATTTGGCGACTATATAGTAAACATAGTGAGGCTGCTCGCTCTGATTATTAATCGATCCGGCGATCGTTAATAGGGATTTGTCGGTGCTATCGCGAGTAATATTGATATCTTGTAATCTTAGATCCTTATTGACAGCAGTATTCTCCGAACTAGCTGCTGAATTTTGGGCGATGGTTCGGGTCGGTTTCTGTAGCGATTTCGCCAGAGTGAGATTGCCAAATGGTAACTCTAGACTGAAACCTTGGGCGGGAGACTGGACATCTAGCAAAATCCAGATCGCACTGATAAACATGATGGCAGACAAATATTTGCTGGTTTTCATACAGTGGTACCGTGTGTTGTGTTGAGAGATGTGTGTCTTGCCATACCAACCATTTTAATCGGTTTGCTTTAGCGATCGTCAAAGCTGGGTATAGCTTCCGCATATTGGCTGGACTTCGATTTATGACATCATAGTGCTAACCCACTGTCAAGGATCGAAAACTCAGCCACAACTGCGTTATCTTATTTGTACCCATTTAGACAGACATAATTACGATCAGTCATCTAAAGTTGGTGTGAAGATACACGATCTGGCACTGGCTCACAGCGACTACAACAAATCGATCGCCAACTACTGGTGTGTTCGATTGTGAAGAGTTGCGACAAGAGCATCGCCAACTTATAAAGATATTGTGGAGAAAATTGTCTCGACTGACTAAGGTCGGCGACAATAGAAGATTGTGGAATTAATTGCCGAGGACGTTTATTGATGCAGCCGATTCGTACATTCAATGTTTCTCCTTCCCTACCAGTCTCCCTCGAACCCCTACGGCAGCTTGCCTATAACCTGTATTGGGACTGGAACACGGAGATCAAAGAACTATTTAGAAGACTCGATCGAGATTTGTGGGAAACCACTCGTCACAATCCAGTCGCACTGTTAGCTAGAGTCAGTCAGTCGCGCTTGCAAGAAGTTGCGGCTGATGATGGTTTTCTAGCACACATGGAACGGGCTTTGGGAGAACTCAACACCTACCTACACGATCGCAGTTGGTACAAGCACCAGCGGACTAACCGTGCGGGTAAAGAGTGTTTTGCTTACTTCTGCGCTGAATTTGGGTTGGTAGACTGTCTACCGATTTACTCGGGTGGTTTAGGCGTTTTGGCTGGAGATCACCTCAAATCAGCGAGTGACTTAGGTTTACCGCTGGTTGCAGTTGGATTATTATATCAAAAAGGATATTTCGCTCAGTATCTAAATGCTGAAGGTTGGCAACAAGAACGTTATCCTGTTAACGACTTCCATAATATTCCCGTTCAACTCGAACGCAAGGCTGATGGCACCGAGCTACGGGTCGCGGTAGAATACCCTGGACGGATGGTCTACGCCAGAGTATGGCGCGTTCAAGTCGGTGTTGTATCCCTGTACCTATTGGATACCAATATCGAGCCAAATAACGCCTATGACCAAGATATTACCGATGCCCTGTATGGTGGCGATTTAGATACGCGCATCCATCAGGAAATCATGTTGGGTATCGGTGGCTTCCGCGCGCTCGAAGCGTTGGGACACAAGCCTAGCGTCTATCATATGAATGAGGGACACTCTGGTTTCCTGATCCTCGAACACATCAAAGTCTTGATGCAACGAGATGGACTTTCTTTTATCGAAGCGAAACAAGTCGCTCAATCTACCCAAATTTTCACCACCCATACGCCTGTAAGTGCGGGATTCGATTTATTCCCACCAGACAAAACCATGTACTATGTCGGACACTATGCTAGTGTCTATGGCTTGGGTAAGGATGAGTTTATGGGCTTGGGACGCGAAAATACTGGAGATCTAGAGTCGCCCTTCAGTATGGCAGCCCTGGCGATGAAAACCTCCAGCTTCGTCAACGGTGTAGCGAAACTGCATGGAGTCGTTTCGCGAGAAATGTTCCAGAATATGTGGAAAGATGTCCCCATTGACGAGGTACCGATTACTTCAATCACTAATGGCGTTCACGCCCGCAGTTGTGTAGCGAAATCCGTACAGGAACTATACGATCGCTATCTCGGCCCAGAATGGTCGGAGAAATCGATCGAAGATCCAATCTGGAATAAAATTGACTCTATTCCCGATGAAGAACTCTGGCGCAATCACGAGCATAGTCGCTCGGAAATGGTCGTCTACGTCCGCGATCGGATTGTAGGTCATCTCAAGGAGCGCGGTGCGACCCTGGCAGAAATCAACCACGCGCAGGAAGCATTAGATCCAGGCGTACTCACGATCGGATTTGCCCGACGGTTTGCTACTTATAAGCGTGCCACATTATTCCTGCGGAATCTCGATCGAATCAAAGAGATCATGGTGGGTACGAAAGGACGTAAAGTTCAATTCGTAATCGCCGGAAAAGCTCACCCCAAGGATATTCCAGGTAAAGCTCTGATCCGTGATATCGTTCACTTCACTCGCACCGAGGGGATGAACTCAGTCGTATTCGTCCCCGATTACGATATTTATGTATCGCGAGTGATGGTAGCAGGTTGCGACATCTGGCTGAATACTCCACGCCGTCCACATGAAGCATCCGGTACCAGTGGGATGAAAGCAGCCATGAATGGCTTACCAAACTTGAGTATTCTCGATGGTTGGTGGGATGAAGCTGATTACGTGCGGACTGGTTGGCCGATCGGACATGGCGAACTATACTCAGATGAAGAGTATCAGGATGAAGTAGAAGCAAATGCCTTCTACGACCTGTTAGAACAGGAAATCGTACCGCTATTCTACGATCGCGATAAAGAAGGCTTACCTCGCAAATGGGTAGCCAAGATGAAAGATGCAATCCGCCTCAATTGTCCGACCTTCAACACCTCACGGATGCTGCGCGATTACGCCAATACTGGCTACTTCCCAGCTAGCGATCGCAATCATGTTGTCACCGACAATAGTTATCAAGCGGGTAAAGATCTTGCCCACTGGAAAGAGAAAATGCGCACCCATTGGGACGCACTCAAAATCCACAACGTCGATGTTTCTGCCCCAGAAGATATTAACGTCAATCAGTCGATCGCCGTCAAGAGTCTGATTCACTTAGGTAGTCTGGAACCCCATGATATCCAAGTCGAACTGTATAAAGGTGCGGTCGATACCAATGGCAAAATTACCGATGCAGACACCTCTGTAATGACCTACCAAGGTAAAGATAATGCTGGGAATAGTCTCTACACCAGTGAGATTGCCTACTCGGCTAGCGGCTTACAAGGCTTGTCTCTGCGAGTCTTACCTCACCATCCACATTTGAGCAATCCCTACGAACTAGGGTTGATTCAATGGGCATAGGGAATTAGCAAAAGCCCCTGGGGAGCTGCAGCTCCCCAGGGGCTTTTGATGATTGAAATTCAACAGCATAATTCAATATTTACGCCACGGACTACTAATTTTTACGTTTCAACTCCTCTGCCAACAACTGCTGATAAATTCCGGCTAATTTCGGTGTCATCGTATTATTTTCAATTCCATATCCCAAACTAGTCCAGGTACTCGATAACCGCCGCCGTACCTGCTCCAACTGACCATCTTTTAATAACTGGGGAATATTCATCCTCCAGGCGCGTTCATCACTGAGCCAAGCATGAACGACTGCATCTTGATACTGTGCTTCAAAACTATAACCACATTGAAAGACAAATAACGCACAATCTGGTCCTGGATGATATTTCTTAGCCATTTTTGTCCAAGTTGTATTGATCATCTGATATCGACCTGCTGCTGTCGAACAATTATTAATATTCGGTCCATTGACAATCCGAATACACTGTTCTGGATGACGATGGAGATTCTCTGCATGAGTCCCACCATAGATGACTGAATATGGTCGGGGATCGTTTGCCTCACTCGCCGAAATCATCCGCATAAATGCCCGAACATAGGGATCGCCGCCTGTCATCACCAATGGTGAATTTTGCGCTGTCTCATAAGTTGGATTCTGGATCTGACGAGGTGTTGGCGGTCTTAATAATAAGACCAACCACAATGCGGTTACACCGCCGATCGCCATCGCGGGGATTCTAAAACGTTGACGTTTACGTTTATCCATGCAGGATTGGGAAATTAGGGTGTGGGGTAAGGGGTGTGGGGTGTGGGGTAAAGGGTAAAAAAAGACGCTTGCGTCCAAATTCACGATCCACTACTCCCAACTCTGCCTATAACTAGCAACTTGAGTAACTACACACCAGAAAATAGATCTTCCCAACTTTTTGCCACTGCGGTTGGGGTGCTGATGATTTCGAGTACCTTATTGCGGGCTTGAAGGCTGGTGAGTGACTCAACGCACACCCGAGCAACCTTTTGTCTGGCTATACTACCATCAAAGAGCGTATCTGCTCCTGACATTATCACCGGGTCGGAATTGTCTTCATTTTTCAGTCCGCCTGGGCGAACGATCGTGTAGTTTATGCCACTGGTTTTTAAATACTGTTCGGCTTGTTGCTTCCACCATAAAATCAACCAAAACAGATTGAGCGGATGGAAAAAATTTGATACGCACAGCGATGAAACAAAAACAAACTGCTGGATGTCTCGATCTTTTGCGACATCTACCAGATTTTTCGTGCCCTGATAGTCTACCTGATAAGGGCCAGTCGGGTCTAAACTGGGTTTAGCTCCAGTCGCGCAGAGAATTACCGTACTGTCACCAATCGCCTGAGTGATACTACGAAGATCGAGGACATCACCTGCGATTAATTCTACTTCTGCTGGTAAGATGGCTCGTGCCCTAGTAAGGTCGCGAACTAATGCTCGCACTGGAATCTGTCGATCGACCAACTCCTGCACGATTCTGCGTCCTGTTTCCCCTGTCGCCCCTGCTACAAATGCTTTCATTAAGTTATCGTTACAATAAAGTCTAGATTTAGCTATTCCACTACCGAATAATTTAAAACTTCCGGTTTTTACCAGCTAGAACTTGTAAATAGATCTTAGCAGTCAGTGCATTACCATCAATATCATACAGTCAGAATATCAACGGGATAAAAGGAGATGCCAGTCAAAACACTAGAAAAAAACAGCGTAGAACAGAGTCTTCCTTTGATGAATCCTGAATTAGAACAGCAAAATCTGGTGTCGATCGATCCAGATCGATCCCAACCATTCTGTTTTAGCTATCGCTTCACTGATGCCATGCTGATGGGCGCAGATGTCAAGACTGTAGGCAAATATTTAGATGCGCATCAGGGCTGGTTTACTCGTTGCGCTCATCCCATGCAGGTCAAACCGATCGGCAAAAATGGTTACGATCTGACTATTGGTAAATTTGGTTCGTTTGGCTATATTGTCGAACCAAAGATTGGTTTGGAGTTATTACCGCAGGATAGTGGTGTATATCGCATTCAAACGGTGGCAATCCCCAATTATACTTCTCCTGGTTATGAGGTGAGTTTCAATGCCCAGATGCGGCTAGGAGAGACCTTAGATGGCGATCGATTGGGCACCAAGGTGGATTGGGATCTAGATTTGAATGTTTATATTCAGTTTCCTCAGTTTATCTACAAGTTACCTACTGGAGTAATTCAGGCTACAGGCGATAAAGTTTTGAAGCAAATTGTCAATCGTGTTTCGCGTCAATTGACTCACAAGGTTCAGCAGGATTTTCATGGGAATTTGGATTTGAAAGTCCCTAAGTGTTAAATTAATATTTGCTTTTAGAAATAGGTAGGGGCAATTTATAAATTGCCCCTACCTATTTCTGATTTTGTTTGCATCAATTTTAATTGAGATAACTGGCATTTGAATTATCGTTTAATCCAATTAGAGATCGATCGAATCCCAAGAGTAGAATTTGTAATGGTTCTAGACCGTTTTCTTGAGGGACAATTGCCATATGACTGACGAAACTCAGTTGATTAACTTCGCGATAGGCGAGGGGGATCGATCGAATCATCGCTGGATCGATATCTAAAAGTACTGGGGCATCTTGAATCGGCAGACCGCACAGTTCTCCAGCTTGAGTATGGAATAGGACTAGAAATTTTGAAGAATCACAATCTGTATCGATCGTGGTAAACTTTTGGCGTAAATCTACAATGGTGAGGGTTTGCGAACCAAAATTCATCATCCCAATGCCATCTTTAAGAGTTGCTCGATTTGCGGGATAAACGATGGCTTTTTCGACGGCTTCGACAGGTAAAGCAAATAGGTAATTAGCCATCGATGTTTGTTCGATATCTGCAAGTGCAAACACGATCGTGCGAATGTTATCACTATCCTCGTTGAGACTGAAAAATCGCTTGGGGAGTAAGGATGAGGTTAGCATTTTAGGTATTAGGTATTAGGTGTTGGGTATTAGGTATTAGGTATTAGGTATTAGGTGTTGGGTATTAGGTATTAGGTATTAGGTATTAGGTATTAGGTATTAGGTATTAGGTATTAGGTATTAGGTGTTGGGTGTTGGGTGTTGGATAAAGGGACGCAATCGTCCCGCTATCCTAAAGCCTAAAGCCTGAAGCCTAAACACCAACCTCAATTGGTTCGGATAATTTAGCGACAATATCTAATAGATCTCGTTCGGATTGTGGTTTAGTGAGATAATCTTTCGCGCCTAGGGTCATGGCTAATTGACGATGTTTTTGACCACCGCGAGTGGTTAACATGACGATCGGAATTTGTGATAGTTTGGGATCTTGACGACAATGACTGAGAAATTCAAAGCCATTCATCTGGGGCATTTCAATATCGCAAACTACCAAGCGAATGCGAGGATGTTCTTGTAGCCGCAGAATTCCTTCTCGTCCGTGACTAGCTTGGATGACTTGACATCCTGCTTTGGTGAGGGAGCGGGTCAAGCTTTGACGCTGTACGAGCGAGTCATCGACTACCAAGACTTGTAATTGCTTCCCTGGCTGTGCCGAACTGTGATTAGTTATCTCATCTAGTCGATCTTCAATCTCGCTGGGAATTGGTGAATCTATTGCTGGAGCCAGAGCCGCTTGGACACTGGCGGCTAGTGCTGGTAGTTTCGTCGGAATGAACTGAATTCCCGATGTATTCGTTCTGACACCTGCGAGTAATTCGACTGGATCGATCGCGAGGGTGAGACTACCATCGCCCAAAACGCTATAACCTTGGATATAGTTGGGCAATCCAAAAGTTTGACCGAGGGATTTAACCACCAATTCTTGTTCGACGAGGATGCGACTGACTTCGAGACAGATGTGTTCGCCATCGATTTCGAGTAGCAGGATGGCGTTGGTGCTATTTTTGGCTTTGACTGGGAACAGATTTACCGCATCTTGGAGATCGGCAACGATCGAGCAGTTATAGTCCAATAAACTATCGACAGGATAAATTGGGATTAATTTTTGAGCAGCACCATCACCCCAGCGAAGAAATTTGGTGGTACCGCGATCTGAGAATGAAGATTGGGATTGAATCCGATCTGGTGATGGTAATAGCACTTGACTGATGGCTTCCGATCTCAAGGCATGGACGAATCCCTGAGATTCACAAATCAATAGTCGAGTAGTGGTGAGATTGAGTGGGAATTGCATCACAAAGGTCGTCCCCTGTCCCAAGGTCGAGCGAACGTCGATCTTGCCCTGTAAGGTACCCAGACGGTCGCGGACAACATCTAAACCGATGCCGCGACCCGAAAGATCGTTTACTTTGTCAGCGGTCGAAAATCCTGGGGCAAACATGATTTCAGCTAACTCGGCTTCGGTGGCGGTAGCTGCATGACTGGCTGCGAGTAGATGGAGATCGATCGCCCGTTGACGAATTTTATCCCAGTTTAAACCTTGTCCATCATCGCTAACTTCGATCTTCGTGCGATTGCCTTGGTGATAAGCTCTAATTGTCAGTTGTCCGGTTTCTGGCTTGCCTTGGGCGGCACGGATTTCTGGCGGTTCGACCCCATGATCGTAAGCATTTCTAATTAAGTGGAGTAGAGGATCGTAGAGTTTTTCGGCGATAATCTTATCGATCGAGACTCCAGTCCCGATTAGTTGTAGTTGCGCGGGTTTGCGATGGGAAGCCACCATCTGTTGGAGCAGGCGGGGAAAGCGATTGAGGACGCTAGAAATTTCGACCATTCTCGCTTCAAACAATTCTGATTGAGCGTCAGCGAGTAACTGTTTGCGTTTGCCCAATGTCACCCGCGATTTTTGGGCCATTTCTGCCAAATTTCCGACTTTGACACCTAATTCGGCGAGATCGTCAGTTAAGTTTTGCAAGAGAATGCTCAAGTCGCTATATACGTCTAATTCGAGACTATCGAAATGAGCGTGTAATCCATCGCTGGCTTTTTTCCGTTGCTTGGTTTGATTTTTGGAGGATCGGCGCGGTGAGAATTTGGGGCGTTCGGCGGCTTCGGTATTTTTGTCAGCCCAATCACTGACTAGTCGCAATCTTTGTTCGCAACGACGATATTGTTCTACAGTAGATTGAGCTAATCTCTGCAATCGATCAGCACGGAGGAATTGTTGGTTGTCGTCAATGAGCAATTCGCCGATGGTGTGGCTGAGTCGTTCGAGTTGAATGGTAGCCACGCGCACGCTGATAAGCTGCTCGGCTGACGTTTCGCGTTCTGGGGCTGGGCTGTCGGTGGCTGTAAGTGTTTCTGGCTGTTGACGATCTTCAGTTGATGATGCAGAGTTCCCACCCCAAATTGATTGGAAAATGCGATCCACTCCCGATCTATTTGTGGTTGCTAAATCTGAATGACGATAAGATTCATGTGTGAAGTTTTGACTGTGCTCGATTGCCTCCACCAGATATTCTGTCTCAGTCAGATCCATCATCATCTCGATGTTTTCTGGCTCGAAGAAGGAGCTGACATCAATAATTGCTGGCTCGACATCGACTGTCTCTAGTAAATTGTCAACAGCTAAATCTGAATCTTGGGAGTCGATTAACGATAGCCATTCCGTCGATGAAGATGTTGGAGTAGCATTGACTAATTCTTCTTCGGTGCTAGTACTAGTAGGATCTTCTACTAACGATAGCCATTCCGCTGATGAAGATATTGGAGTAGCATTGGTAAGTTCTACTTCGTCTGGTGCGATTGACGATCGATCCTCAGGATTGTCAACCAAGGATAGCCATTCGAGTGAATCAAAATCATCGGTTGAGGCTGGTGCGGCTGTGGCGATTTCCGAGTTAGTAAATTCGGATAAGGATAACCAGTCAGCAGCCTCATCACTATGCTCGATCGACGGAGCCAGATCGCTTTGACTCCAGGCCGTCAGTGCTGATGATACTTCACCACCAACGGATCGATCTCCCCCGACGATCGCGATTTGGGCTTGTTGAAAATTAGTCAAGGCGATGGGCGCAAGTTCTAGTACCCTAGCTGGATGACGTTCTAATGCCACGAGGGTGGTACTGGCAATTGCCGCAATCCCTGGGAGACTATAAGACCCACCTAGTTCTAATAAAAATTCTGCTAGCGAACGGAGACTGTCTTGGACTTTGGCAATATTTTGACTGGAGATTGCTACCGATAGATCTTCGAGATCGTGGGGGATACTATCGGTAAAAATCGACCCAATCACATCAAAACCCAGTTCTGCGGCGGTGGGTAATGGAGTTTCCCGCCCAAAGAAATCGCCTAAATGAGTTTGCAGTCTGGCAAATAGTTCGGCTGTCCGTTCGAGGGTGGCTGCTTCATCATAGGGCACACCCGCCAACAAGGCACTCAAAGGGTCGTATAAGCAGTCATAGCCTTCCATCAAGAGTAACCCTAATTCGGGGTCGATCTCCAGTTCGGGCGGATAAAGTGCCTGGAAGACATCTTCCAGGTGATGGGCGATCGTTTCGATCGTCTTGAACCCACAATTGGCCGCACTACCTTTGATGGTGTGAGCGGCTCGCATCAGGGTATGAACGCGCTCGATCGTTTTTTCTTCTACCAGCGTCAGTAGTGTTTCCTCGATCGTCTGTAATAATTCCGCCGCTTCGATCTCAAAATATCGATCGAGTGACTCTTGAAAATCTAGATCGTCGGTCATAAGGGGTTTGGGAGTTGGGAATTGGGAATTGGAAGAGCGGGGAGCGGGGAGCGGGGCGCGGGGGGTGGGCGGCGGCTGTGCCACCTAATGGAGATCTGGATGTAGAGCGTGATAACGCAAATCCTAATTCCTTTTTCCCCGCTCCCCGCGACCCGCTCCAAGCTTCCTAATCCACTTTAAATCGACTGACACTAGTTTCTAGAACTTGCGAAGTTGTGAGCAACTGTTGACAGGATTCAGAAATTTGGGTGGCACTTGCAGAGGTGAGATTTGCCATTTCAGCTACATCTGTCATCACTTCGGTCAGTTTTTGGGATTGTTTGTTTTGAGTACCCGCAGATTGACTGATGGCTTGAACTAGTTCGCTAATTTGGCTAGTTGCGACCACGATTTCACTCAAACTCTGTCTGGTTTCATTGACCAAATTTGTCCCCTGAACGACTTGGGCGATCCCGATTTCCATTGCTTCGGTTACATCGTTAGTATCGATCCGAATTTCGTCTACCAGGCGTTCGATTTCAGTCGTCGCATTCGCAGACTGATAAGCCAGAGAGCGCACCTCATCGGCTACTACGGCAAATCCTTTACCATATTGTCCCGCACGGGTTGCTTCGATCGAGGCATTCAACGCAAGTAAGTTGGTTTGGGTAGCGAAGTTTTCGATTAGGTTAACTACTTTAGAAATCTTCCCGAAGGTTTCACCCAGACGTTTAATTTTTTTAGCAGTTGTCGATACAGTCGATCGAATCTCTAGAATCTCTTCAACGGTATTTTCCATCAGTGCATCACCATTTTGGACGGTGCGGTTGGCAGATTGGACTACCTGTTCGACTTTTTGAGCAAAGTCAGAGACTTCTTGACTGGAAACCGCCATCAGATTTACCTGTGTCAATGCTCGGTCGAGTTGAGCGAGTTCTTGTTTAGCTTGAGCGGAGAGATTATCGACTAAAATGTTGTTGGTACTAGAAGTGCTACTCACGCTGGTGGCGGCGGTTTGAACTTGGCGCACCAATTCCCGCAGACTTTGAATCGTGGTATTGTAGCCATCGGCGATCGTGCCGATCTCGGTTTCAGATAGCGGCGCACGCACGGTTAAATCGCCTCGGAAGGAGGGGCTAATTGCTTTTAGGACTCGCAAAGCCTCCGACTCTAATTCTTGGCGGGTAGCCCGTTCTCGATCGACGATCTGAGATAGTTCTTGTTCCTGAGTCCGAACTCGTTCTAAGTATTCTGACAGTTGTAGTGCTACGCCGATTTGCAGGGCGATTTGCTCGACGACGGTGCGTTCGGAGGCATCCCAGATTCGAGGCGCATCATTTT
>NZ_JANOJV010000269.1:0-5117 GCF_031418915.1 Chamaesiphon sp. VAR_48_metabat_135_sub
TAAACAAATTACCTATGCTGATATTACAATCTTAAATAAAACTGATCTGGCAAGTACCGAGAAAGTTTTGAGTGTGGAGGCTTATATTAAGTCCGTCAAAGAGGGTGCGAGAATTCTGCATAGCGAACATGGCAAAGTGCCCCTCAATCTAGTTTTAGATGTAGAGCATAACAACCCCAATGATTATGCAGATTTAGTTAAAGAAGAAATTGAACAGACTGAGCAAGATAGTCATAAACATCATGCTCACGAACACGCTAGTCATGGATCTGATGATCCTCACAAACACCAGCACGAACACGCACATGAAAAACATGATACTCATAGCCACGATCATCATGCTCATGAACATCATCATCACCATTCCAGCCATTTAGATAATGATGGATTTGTATCGATCGCATTTGAAGCAGATCGTCCTTTTGATGTTAAGAAATTTGAGACATTTTTGCAATTACACTTACCCTCAGAAGTCTTTCGAGCCAAAGGAATTTTATGGTTTGTAAATAGCGAAGATCGGCATATTTTTCAACTCAGTGGTGCGCGGTTTAATCTCAATGGTGAACCGTGGCAATCTTCACCCAAAAATCAACTTGTATTTATCGGACGTAATCTAGATGCTGATAATCTGCGACAGCATTTAACAGACTGCTTTGCTTGATTATCAGCATCTAAATTTGACCTTCAATCGTCGATCTTCAATTAATAAATCTAAACTTACTCATGACATTATCTATTTCACCCGACGATATCCGTAAGCAACTTATTAGTACTGAATCTAAATCTCCAGTCTCTGAAGCAGAGATGCAACAAGCGGTACGGACATTACTAATTGGGTTAGGTGAAGATCCAGATCGCGAAGGACTTCTAGATACCCCAAAACGAGTTGTTAAAGCTCTTAAATACCTCACTTCTGGCTATAATCAATCGCTGGATGAATTGCTCAATGGAGCAGTATTTCATGAAGATGCGAATGAAATGGTATTGGTGCGAGATATCGATTTGTTTAGCTCTTGCGAACATCATATTCTACCGATTATCGGACGCGCTCATGTTGCCTATATTCCTAACGGGAAGGTAATTGGTTTGTCTAAAATCGCGCGAATTTGTGAAATGTATGCCCGTCGGTTGCAGGTACAAGAGCGGTTGACTTCCCAAATTGCTAATGCAATTCAGAGGTTGCTAAAGCCGCAAGGGGTGGCGGTGGTGATTGAAGCAACGCATATGTGTATGGTGATGCGTGGCGTGCAAAAGCCTAGTTCTTGGACTGTGACGAGTTCGATGCAAGGTGTGTTTGCAGAGGATGCTAAAACTCGTCAGGAGTTTATGGATCTCATTCGTCATCGGGCATCTTTTCATTAGATTGAATTGCTGCGTAGTCTGTGTTACCCCGCCCCAGCCCTCCCCTTATAAAGGGGAGGGAGCAAAAGCCCCCCTTTATAAGGGGGGTTGGGGGGTAAGCCCATTGGAAACGAAGTCCAACAGACTTGTGTATCCGGTAGCCTCCTAGAAGGGGATTTTTCACCCTAGCCCTTGATAAGAGGTTGAGTAGATCGACGATGGAGATTAAATATATCTTTGTATTTTAATATTCAATTTATTTATGCTAGACACACTTGATGCACCACCGCAGAAGTTACCTGTCACGATCGTCACAGGATTCTTGGGTAGCGGTAAAACTACGCTGCTCAACCATATTATTAAAAACTTTGAGGGTTA
This sequence comes from Chamaesiphon sp. VAR_48_metabat_135_sub, assembly GCF_031418915.1. Lineage (NCBI taxonomy): Bacteria > Bacillati > Cyanobacteriota > Cyanophyceae > Gomontiellales > Chamaesiphonaceae > Chamaesiphon > Chamaesiphon sp. VAR_48_metabat_135_sub. Next base: position 1,720 of record NZ_JANOJV010000269.1, read on the forward strand.
TAAGGTTGCTGTTTTAGTTAATGAATTTGGTGATATTAGCATCGACAGTCAATTGCTAGTTAAAGTTGGCAGTGATGACGATGACAAAAACATGATTGAATTGACGAATGGCTGTATCTGCTGCACGATCAATGATGATTTTGCTGATGCTGTCTATCGGATCTTGATTAGACGAGAACGAGTCGATTATCTGATTGTTGAAACAACTGGTGTTGCTAATCCATTACCGATCGCCATGTCGTTTTTAGGGACTGAGTTACGAGATTTTACACATTTAGATTCGATCGTTACTGTTGTAGATGCGGAGACTTTTAATCCCAAAGAGCATTACGAAAGTGATGTGGCGATCGATCAAATCTTTTGCGGTGATATTCTTGTATTGAATAAAACCGATCTAGTTTCTGAGGAGAAGGCAAATAAGACAGAAGACTTTTTGCGATCGGTTAAAGAAGGGGCACGGATTCTAAGATCCGAGCATGGAAAAGTTCCACTGTCACTGCTGCTCGATGTCAATCTTTCCAACTCAGACTTTTTTGATGATAATTTCGCAAATATTGAGATAGATTCAAAACATATTAATAATGATGAATTTATGTCAGTTTCATTTCAAAGCGATCGTCCAATTGCTCTAAAAAAATTCCAACAATTTCTCGATTATCAACTTACAGACAATATATTTCGAGCAAAAGGTATTCTTTGGTTTGAGGATAGTCTGCTGCGGCATATATTTCAACTTAGTGGCAAAAGATTCACCATTGATGACAGTGAATGGATCGACCCACCAAAAAATCAGATTGTGCTAATTGGGCGCAAACTTGATAAAATTTCCCTGCTTCAAAGATTGAATGAATGTTTAGCAAGGCAATAAAAATGAACTTAAATATGCCGTGAATTGAGCAATTAAGTTTAATAAAAATGATTTAATTTCTCGTCTTTGTAAAATATTTTGACAGCTAGAAGCCTGGGTTAATTAATAAGTAATTGAGATGATATTAATATATGAAAATACCCAATTTAGCTAACGAAGAAGAGCCAACAGAACAACCCATTTTAGAGTTGAGTGCAACAACACAATTATCTGATTATGTGAGTGCGATCGCGTGGTCGCCGATCGGCAATACTTTAGCTGCTGCTTGTTGTAATGGCGAAGTTCACTTAATCAAGAGTTTTGTGGGTAGAGCCTTGTGTCCACCGACGAATAATTCAATTGATGCCCTAGCCTTCTCCCACGATGGTAAATGGCTAGCTGCGGGCGGATTAGATGGCAATATTCGCCATTTAGCTTGGGCAGATCTGCCCCCTAGTGCCAATTTTCCGCCATTTCTTGCCGCCTCTACTCGCGAATTGGTGACAGTGTGGGTAAAATCTCCATTAGATTGGGAGAGTTGGGTGCTAGAACTCAGCAGCGGCAATGTGATCGATGTGGCATTTCAGCCCAAAAGTGGGGTGTTGGCATCACTGGCAGAAGATGGCTGGATTGTCCTCTGGCAAGCGGCTGTGGAGGCAGTGCAGGTACTAGACGGGGCAGAGGAGGGGTTTTGTTGTTTGGGATGGCATCCAACCGGATGTCGGTTGGCCGCAGGGGGGCGGCAGGGTGAGTTGTTTGTTTGGTCGGTTTGTGGGCGATCTTGAAGATCCCTAGAATTCGGTCGATCGGATCGAGTGGATATTCAGTAACATCGTTAGCGAAGCCTCTCCCGTGGAGAATCGTCCTGATTAATCTTAGCTAGCAAATTCCAATCGCAGCTATAGCCAAAAGAACTGGCAGCATATTCAAGATTTTGCAGGAAAGCACCGATCAATTGTCCATCGATCCATTCATTTTCCTAACTTATCTGAATGGGATCGGCAACTAAGAACTTGTCTGAAAGCTAGGTGTGAGTTTGTTGTTCAAGGCAAAGCTAGGTGTGATTGGCTATAATATATCGATAAAATCGATCTTATTTTATGCTGTTTTGTTAAGATATTTTTATCTATGTCTTTAGAGAGAGGATTCTGTTTATTCTATCAATTAAATTCAAGAAGAGATCTATTAATTGAACTTTAAATTTAATTAACAAATCCAGATTTTACATCTTGGAACTAAATAGAACAGCCTTTACCAATTAAAATCGGTGTAGTTCTGGGTGGACTATCGCTAGTTGGTGCCGAACTCTGGTGGTTTCTAGGACGTAAACAGCAGCAACAACAAGCTACTCAAACTAATGGGGTACAATATTTCGGGGTGTAATTGAAGTCAAAACACATAATCTAACCGATCGCTAATGCTCTCTTACCAAAAACTACCTCAATGGCTCAAATTTAGCTTAACCTTCCCGTTAGTTTTTCTGAATGGGTGGCTAATTTTGCTACTTTATCATTCCTTACAACCGATTTCGAGCATCGTCATTGCCGCTTGTTTGGTGACGTTTTTACTAGACTATCCGATCGTCTTTTTAGAGCGACGTGGACTACCACGAGCTTTGTCAATTGGGTTAGTTCTAGTTATCGCAATTGCATTAATGGGTGCGATCGGTTTTGGACTATTACCGATCGTGTTTCGACAGTTGGAGGAATTTGTCAACCGTCTACCAGCTTGGCTGACAGCAGCACAGGAACAAGTTGCTAATCTCAGTACTCTCCCGATTTTCCAAAACATTCCGATCGATCTTACTAATGTAACCGCAGGATTAACAGATCGAGTCACTCAGACTCTACAATTAGCATCACGGAAAGCAATCTTCTTGGCTTTAGATACGATTAATAGTGCCTTAAATTTGCTCCTAATTCTCGTGCTAACCATCTTATTAGTGTTTAGTGGTGAATCATTGTGGAACGGATTATGGAGTTGGCTTCCTGCACCTTGGAACGATCGAATTCAAGACTCGCTCAGACAAAGTTTTCAGAGTTATTTTGCAGGTCAAGCGATCGTTTCTACCATCCAAGGTGTTTCGCTCATGACTGTGTTTTTACTGCTGCAAATTCCGTTTGGGTTGCTCTTTGGATTGACAATCGGATTTGCCAGTTTTATTCCCTTTGGTGGCACCCTTACTGTGATTGTAATTAGCTCACTATTAGCTCTCCAAAACATTTGGCTAGGACTCAAGGTTTTGCTAGTAGCGATCGTTGTCGGTCAGATTATTGATAATGCGATCGCGCCTCGGTTGATGAGCGGTATGACAGGACTCAATCCAGCCGTTGTCTTTATTTCTGTACTGACGGGATCTCAATTAGGGGGACTGCTCGGACTACTTTTAGCTGTGCCAATTGCTGGGTTTATTAAACGGATTGCCGATCGATTTAGAAGTACGTTGGAATAGTCAAAAAACAATGCAATTAAATCGAAATAATTTTCTCAGCTTCCTCATCCAGTCAGCACCAGGAAAACCAGCACTTGCGAATGGCTTGCGGGCTGCATT
>NZ_JANOJV010000270.1:0-26221 GCF_031418915.1 Chamaesiphon sp. VAR_48_metabat_135_sub
AGTTCTATTATATAAACACAAGTTCCTATTTACTGGCGATCATCTTGCTTTCAGTCGCCGCCTCGGACATTTGGGAGCCTTTCGAGATTTCTGTTGGTATTCCTGGGCAGAACAGCTTAAATCTATGCAAAAATTAGCTGAATATGATTTTGAATGGGTTTTACCAGGTCATGGCAGACGTTATCATGCAGATGTAAAAACTATGCGCGAGCAGATGCAGAAATGCGTTAATTGGATGGCAACTGTTTAGTTAGTAGGAATTTATTACCTAGAGAACTTGAGGAATTGAACAAGACATGCCTGAAGACGAAAATATTAAAATAACAACCGATCCAACTTCAAGTGAAAGAGAATTTGCGCTGAAGGAGAGGGAGCTTGCTCTAAAGGAGAAAGAAGTTGAAGCTAAAATCAAGCATGATAATAAAGGATTATGGTTTACTTCACCTTTGATTCTTGGAGTTATAACTGCATTTTCTGGTTTGATTGTCACAGGGATTGGTGCATTTCTTCAAAGCAATGCAAATCTTAATTTGGAAAGAAATAAATTTGAATATACCTTAATTCAAAAAGCACTTGAAACGCCGAGTCAAGATTTGCGAGTGAAAAATTTAAAATTCTTGGTTGATATTGGTGTCATTCAAAGTTTGAAAGGTGATAAATTAAAAGATATTGCTGAAAAAGATCCTCAAAGTTTACCAACCTATAACACTGTAGCTGCTTTAACACCTGAAGTAACTAATGGAGTCATAAGTGAAAAGGTTCGTGAACTCGATCGTCAGATTTTATTTATATTGCAAAGAGATTATCCTAATTCTCTTGTGACTTTCAGTGACAACACAAATGTAGAATTAAATCATTCTACTCTTCCACTTTTGCAACCAGCCGCGAAGTTAGCTCTAGAAAAAGCTATTAAAAATCGTGGTAAAAAATTAACAGTTAATGCTGCGTATAGATCGATTATTTCGCAACACATAATTTATAGCTACTATAAGCAAGGAATAGGTGGTATAGCACTAGCAGCTACACCTGGGAAAAGTAATCATCAGACTGGTTTAGCAATTGATATTGGAGATGCTGAAGGCTGGAAATCTTATTTAGAAGCTGAAGGTTGGAGTTGGATGGGGAAAAGCGATCCAGTTCATTTTAGTTTTAGTGGATCGGAAAGTCTCGATATTGGAACACTTTCAATTAAATCTTTTCAACAGCTTTGGAATCTCAATCATCCACAAGATAAACTTACCGAAAATGGTCTTTATGATTCAGAAACTGCAAGCCGCATAAAGCAAGCTCCACCAAATGGATTTCCTAAAGGTGAGAAATGCTCGACAAAATGCGGATTCAAATCTCCTTAATTTTTATGATTGAGTAAAATAATATTGTTTAATTATTCTCTTATTCGATCGATCCTACAAATACCTCAAGATTTTCTAATTGAGCGGCGAACCAAAGTGCAGCATTACCATTAACATTATCCATCTGCATCAGAGTTTCTTCTAATAATTGAATTGGCAATCCGGTAAGTGCAGTAGATTCAGTACACTCATGATATTTACCATCAACCAACCGAAAGGCAAAAACCTGCTTTCCTCTGACATCAACTACCCAATATTCAGGAATTTCTAAACTTAGATAGAGTTGTTTCTTTCGATCCAAATCGGTTGCTAGAGTAGTATCAGAAATTTCTACAATCAAATCTGGTACCCGCCATTGACTGAGATCGACTCGGCGCGAACCACCTTGGTACTGAGGAGAGTTTTCTCCAATATACACGACTTCATCAGGTGCAGCTCCTTGAGTTTGTGGTTTTTCCAGCACGCAACCACCAAGTAGATCGAATTTGACATCTCCTTGTTTGGCAAACCAACTATACAAGAGCATTGTGAGCAATTTATTAAATCGTGCGTGATTGATACCTTCGTTACCCATATCCTCAATCCAAATTACGCCTTGATGAAAAAATACTCGCTCTGGCTGACTATGGGGGTTTTCGACATGGAAAAGATAATCCTCCCAAGTAGCCGATTGTTGTCGATTGCTGACTTCGACATTTGCTGATGTGCTGATAATAGCTGTCATGGGAGATTACCTCGCAATCTGGTGCTGTAGAGACGATTGAAAAACAGAATTCTTAGTTTATATCTTAAACTATATATATATATGCAGAGTCTATTCACTCACATCTAGACATGAGTACGATTAAAGTCGAAGTTTGCGAAATTTTGGAGATTAAACCCCATGATAATGCCGATGCGCTGGAATTAGCTACAGTTCAAGGTTGGCAAATGTGCGTCAAAAAGGGCGTGCATCAACCAGGCGATCTAGTTGTTTATTTCGAGCAAGGAACTGTTCTGACAAAAGAAGTTGCCGATCGATTGAATGTCGGTGCGTATCTATCTGAAAAAACCGATATTAATGGCGATCGAGTGTTAGTAGTTCACCGGATTAAATTACGCGGCGAACCATCGTTTGGATTGGTAGTTCAGCCAGAAGCGGGGATGGAATTAGGTGCAGATGTCGCCGAGTTTTATAGTGCGACTAAATACTATCCACCGATTAAAGCACAAGCTGGAGATAGTGCGAGTGACGATCCTTATTTCCCTAAATATACCAACCTGGAAAATATGCGAAGCTACCCCAAATTATTAGAAGAAGGGGAATTAGTTATCGCGACAGAAAAAGTCCACGGGTCTAATTGTAGAGTTGGGTTTGTTTGGCATACTGACGAAGAACAGCCGACAATTATGGCTGGTTCCAGAACTTTACGGCGCAAAGAACCAGAAGAGCCAACTGAAATGGTGGCAAATACTTACTGGTTTCCCCATACATTAATTGGAGTCAAAAATCTCCTAGCAGATTTGCAAAGTCAAGGACATAAACAAGCTATTTTGTATGGTGAAGTTTATGGGCAAGGAATTCAAGCTTATACCTATGGTGAGAAAAGAATGAATTTCCGCGCCTTCGATCTGATGTTGGATGGTAAATATGTCGATTATCCCATTTTTAAATCTCTGTGCGATCGACATCATGTAGAGCAGGTTCCATTAGTATATGAGGGTGTTTTTTCTCTCGAAGTTATCAGAGAATTTTCTGATGGTAATTCGCTAGTCGGTGGTACACATGGTAGGGAAGGCGTAGTTGTTAAACCGATCGTAGAAAGAGACGATCCTAAGTCGGGCAGGGTAATCTTAAAGTATATTGGCGATCGATATTTGTTTGGTAAAGTTGCCGAACAAGATACTACCGACGTATAGGTGTTCGATCGTCATTACGATTTTGGGTAGGGGCAATGTCTTGTCTCGCTGTCTTGTCTCGATAAACCCTCGGGTAACCCGAGGAGCGCGAGCCGCTGTCTTGTCGTTTTTTTATTCGGGGGTTCCCCCCGAATAAAAACGCCGCTTCATGAATTGCCCCTTCTCCAAATTTGACTTATTTTAATCGCCCAAATATATGCCCAAACCCCGCGCAGTTTTCACCAGCGTACTTTGAGGATTAACCGCACAGTATAGGGAGATCGCCTCTTCGATCGGCACGCTAATTACTTCCCGCCGTTGCCATGCTACCATTCGATCGAACTTCTCCTCGGCAATCAGATCGACCGCAGCGACCCCAAACGCCGACGCAATCAATCGATCGAGTGGTGAAGGCATCCCCCCACGTTGGGTATGTCCCAAGGTAGTTACCCGCGTTTCTGCCCCACTTTCAGCAGCAATTTTGGTCGCTAAATAGTGCCCGATCCCGCCATAGCGATTGGTATCCACCTGGACTATTTCCCCGCATTCAGTTTTCACTGCTTCCGAGACGATAATTAGGGAATAATTCTTCCCCTCAATTTGACGCATCCGAATCCGCTCGCAGAGATTTTCGATCGTGTAAGGAATTTCGGGAATCAGAATTACATCCGCACCCCCAGCAATTCCCGCACTAATGGCGATATGTCCCGCGTCGCGCCCCATCACTTCCAGAATCATCGCCCGCGAGTGACTAGCGGCGGTAAAGTGGAGCCTGTCGAGTGCTTCGGTGGCAATATTTACCGCCGTATCAAAACCGATCGAGTGTTCGGTGACTCCGACATCGTTATCGATCGTCTTAGGGATAGCTACAAAGTTCATCCCACCCTGTTGACAGATTTTTCGTAAGATGGCGAGGCTACCATCGCCACCAATGCCTACAAGGGCATCTAGCCCCAATTGGTGATAACCTTCAATAATCTCTGGAGATCGATCGAGCAATTCCCCATCTTCCATCGGAAAGGCGAAAGGATTCCCCTTATTCGTGGTACCCAGATAAGTACCACCCATCACCAATAGTCGATCGACCAAAGGTATTGTCAATTTTACCGCACCGATCGGGCGTTCCATCAAACCTTGAGTCGCGCGGAAAATCCCGATTACTTCCCAATTATAAGTATCGATCGCCCGATGGACGACAGCCCGAATTGCGGCATTTAATCCAGCACAATCACCGCCGCTGGTGAGAATACCGATCCGTTTAGGAGGAGCCATAGCAAAGAGTGAGTGAACTTGCAAAATATTTCGCAACTTACTATCTATATCCGAGACCCGATCCCGATCGATAATTTATTTACGTCTTTTAATCTTTCAGAACAAAGTGTAATAATTGCTCCAGTGTTCTAAGTCGATCGAATTACCCGTGCGATCGTTTTGCTTACTAATGAGCTAGTCCAATAACTAGCATGAGCTTCTCCACCTTGAATTATTGACAATATACTTTGATTTGCAAATTGTAGCCAAGAATTAGCAGGAGTCATCACATCTTCGATTTCAACAAATTGATTAGACTCATCCAGCGATAAATCCATCACACCTTTTAATGGATAGGCAATTGGATCGCCTGGATGAGTATAATTAAACCAAGGTAAAGGTTTACCTGTTTTTTCATACAAAGAACTTAGAAACTCTTTTAGTTTCGGTGTCAGGTTAAAACTCTTTGCACCAGAGGCATTGAGTAAATTAAATAGTGAAATTGGCGATCCCATTGTATGAATGCTCGCGATCGGAATGCCAAAATCTTTAATCTCTGGCTTGCCAATTCCAAAAAAACTACTGCGAAGATTATCGACAGCTTCACGAATATCTGAAGTAAGGCTAGCATCTTCCCAGCGATCTGCAAACATAATGTCGAATAAAATAACAGTACCCCAACTATGGGTAACTAGATGTAATCGATCGCCATCTTCTGGTGACTTGTGCTTCATTTCATCTAGATTGACTCCAATTTGCTCTAATGCTTGTGCTGTCATCTGTTTAATAATCTCAACGCTCACCTTACGGCTTAAATAGAGCGCAGCATCACCAACAAAAGGAATAACCTGAGTCGTCCGAAATTCTTTAAACCAAAAATCTTTCCAGGTAGGCGAAGCATCGAGTCCTTCCATCAGTAAGCTTATCGGTCTTTCAGCTACATCTCCCCAAAATAATATAACTGGCTCGATCGTCCTCGCTGAATTCTCCTTCATCTCAGCTTTGATTTTAGTAAACATTTCAGTAGCTTGCCGATTAAAGTCAGCTTCAACTCTAGTATTTACGCCATGAACAAAGATAATGTAATCCGTTGCCATAATAGATTAGCTCCAAACAAAATTTCTAGCAAGATTATCAAATACTATATTTTTGAAAATTAACTTTTCTCAGCTTTTTCATTTGGCGAACGATCTTTATCTTTTTTAATTGATAAAGTACCTGAAGATATGAAAAAATATCCAGTAATGGCAGTTGCAAACGGTGTGATAAATGCATAGAGAGAACTAGAAGTCTTATTGACTGTCTCGTTCGCATCTTTGGTTAGAGCAATTCGATCTTTATCTCCAGGCGGAATAGCCGCAATTTTTTCAGCGAAAGCTACACTATTGCTAAATTGCGAACAAATCAGCCATCCTAAAACATACCAAGTGCCACAGGCGAGAGCAGCAGCAACAGTCAACTTAAAACTTTCTCTCCACTCTGAGGGAGTATTGTATTCTACAATCTTTTCAAGAAACTCATTAAATACGCCCATAAATACCTCTGAAATTATTTATCAATTGTTGTCATACTAGTTTAGTTATTACCTGCTGGGCCGAACTCCCATCTAATGCCAGAGTTAAATCTAAAATCGCCACCATTTTGACGACCGATATCGTTATTAAACGAAAATATTAACCAGAGGTTTTCTTTGGGAACAACTTTTTGTTCTAATCCAACTCCCAAAGACAAGTAGCTATTTGATGTACTTCCTTGTCTATTCTCAATGTTATATGCTGCCTCTAATGAAAATTGTGAATTTGTTTCTTCACCCATCCTGATTCGAGTACCCAATAGTAGAGTATCTCCATTAAAAAAAGCACCTTTTGAATCGGCAATTCTTTCCCCACTGCGGTATGCACCATGAAAGATTAATTGAGAATTACCACCAATACCTTCTCGATAGGTAGTCCACACGCCCATTCCATCTCCGCGTAAATCTGAATATCTCCCCGTTGGCGTAATAAAACTGGTACCGACTGCGACTGTCCAGATTGGCTGTTGTTCTAGGCGATTAATTTCAACAGTATATTCTGGCGATTCTTTAAACTTTTTAAGTTCTTTCCCAATTTCTTTGTTTTGTTCGTCGGTTGTTAGATCGCCAAAACTTGCTTGCTCTGTAATGGTTTTGGCAAAATTCTCTAGCTTTTTCAAGTATTTTTCATCCATCCGTCGATCGCCTTTGTTAATCAACTTAAATTGAGCGGCTAATCCAACACGAGCGGTATCACTTGCGGTTTCTTTGTGAGTAGCAATAGAAAAGGATGTATTAGATAAAAATTGCGGTAATCCTCCCTGTTGATATTCTTCAAGGGTCATGCCAGAACCCCGAAAAATTAAATATGGAACTGTATCTATTGCAATACCAGTTGCAAATTTTCCATCTGAATTTAATCCATTTAATAAATTGGTTGATAATGCTCCAGGCGTTGAGATATTTGGAATTTTTGCAGTAGAAGAACCAATTAATTTACCCGCAGGAGAATCAGGGATTGCAAAATCTCGCTGAGACCAACCAATTGGTTGCTTTCCTGCAAAAGGAGTGATACTTTGAGCAATTTGGGTATTGAGATTGTTCGATCGAGTCCGCTGTTTGCTATCTGTTGCATTAACTCTCGAATCGAAACTTAGATCGATAAAAGTATCTGCTAAGACAGCAGTTGTACCTAAATTAATTAATAAAAGTGACAAAAAAAGATCGATTGCAAATATTTTTTTCATGATTTAGTCCTAAATGCTAAAAGTAGTTATTATTTAGGCAAGGGTGAAAGTTTGTGAAAAGAAAATGAACTCGACATCTCGATCTATTTTGTTGTCACTCTTGCGCTCGATAACTGTTCCGTCTTGTGTTATTTCTAGATCGAACGAACAATTTATTTGCTCATCTCCATCTACATCTAGGAATAAGACATTGTAACGAATTTCAGCACCTATTAAGTCTGAGATCGAACTGCCACTTCCTAAATATATTGATGGATCTATCTCGATAGGACTCGGGGCAATGGGATTGTTTGTAATTGTCTTAATTTTCAGCCACTGCTTTGCGGGAGGTTTTCTGATAAATAGCGTACAAGTGCCAGATTCAATTCCGCCAAATCTAGCACTAATAATTGGTTTAGAACCAGCAGGATTTAAAGACATATATTTTTTGTTTCGTAAGTATCGATTCGAACTATTTGAAATTTGATAGCTTACAGTTTACTGCGAACTCGATCGAGTTGTCAGTGAGAAAAAGTGAGTTGTTAATCGCAGATCTTGTTAAGATTTGCAAATAAGTATTGAAGATAGTAGTTGAGGCAGAAATGCGGACTTTGCATCATGAGCGGAGATTTTAGTCTTTAGGCTCTTCAGGTATTAGGCTATATGGGCTGCTTTTAATTTATCGATAATCGAATCACTAGTGATGATAAAAGCCTCGAAGATTGCGGTATTTACGCTTTTGACAAAGGGGAAGGGATTTGTATCTGCTACACCAATAAAAACGTCAATATGATGATCTTTAATCGCGCCGCCGACATCAGCAGCCAAGAAATAACCATCATGTGTGTCAGTTTCTCCACTGGGCAAAATCACTTTTATACCTCTCGCACTAGGAATATAAATTACAGTACCGATCGCAATATCAGTTCGATCGACGGCAATACTCCGATATGGCACTAGTTTTAATCCATTAACTCCTTCCCCAAACTTTCCTTTAGATATAGCAAATCGACTTTTATTTGTTTTCTCGATCGTTGTCAAATTGGGAAAAAAGGGGCGACAATCGACTTGAGATGTTGCCCCCACACCTGCAAAATTAAAGGTTTTAACTTTGCCATCGGCAGTACGCACGCTGACAGTACCTTCTAATGCGGCATTACACCAATCTCGATCGGCTAATTTGACCCCCAATTTATTACCACTGATGTCCAATAAGTCAACACCATTAGGATTGTCATCGACTTCGGGAATATAATAAAAAGTTGCCCAGAGATCTAGATTATTACCAATGATGCTATTATCTGGCTGGGGAAAACTAAATTTTGTTGATGCAGCTAGAAAAGATTTACTCACAAATCCTTCTAAAGTATTGCCATTGACAATAGTGCGGACTTTCCACCATTTTTCACTAGCTGGTTCGCTGCCAATTCGCGTCACGATTTGACCTTTTGGCAAAACTACCTTGTTATTATCAGAATCGACTACTTGGTTATCAGGAGAAACTACTGGAGATGAACGTAAATTCAATCCTGATGAAATAACTTTAAAATTACTCATGGTTTAAATTAGGAATTGGGTTGAGAATAAAAATTAACTCACAGATTGGATTTAATTGGGAATACCCAGTTCTCGACGAGTTGCCAATCCGACTACTTTATCTACGGATAAATTACGATTTGCTTGAAATTTACCTACAGCATCGGCAGTTTTTGAATCGTAAATACTATTGATATCGGTACTTTGAAGTAACGCCACATTAACTAGTGCTTGTTGGACTTTGCGAACATCATCTCCTTGGAGTGGTGGATTGACAAGTTTTAGTAATCTTGCAGTGGGAAATCCTGCCGCAGGCGATCGATTCATTCTGGCTGCTGTTTGTGAGCCAAAATCCCCATCAACCGTAATTAGATCGCCAGGATTAGACTTATTCCACAAACGTTGAAAAGCCTTAACACCAATATCACCGATATCGTTTCTACCACCACCGCGATAGGTAAAATGGAATCGATCGTTATCACCTAAATGATCCCAATCTTCATCTTCTAATTCGCTTCGCCATGTGGCATTAGCGGGATCTGGTACATCGATCGCTAAACCATCTTCATGATTGCTCTTACCAGGTGTTGCAGCTAAACTAATTCCACATTTTCCCTGTTTATACCAACTAAATAATAGATGTTGTTGAGCAACTGTTCGATAAGCGGAAGTGATTGTTAACGATTCTCCCTTAGCACGAATAACTCGTCGTAAGGCATCTTTTGCACCTGGCTGTAGATACAAATTAACTGCCGGAGTAGCTGAATCGATATTCAAGTCATCAAAACTGACTAAAACATTAGGAATGATGATGTTCATTTCAGCAATGATTTGCAAACTTAATTTGCGAACTGATGCGGTGCTGCAATTGCCATTAGCCGAACTAGTAATAATTTCACCAACCGTGCTCATATTCCATCTATTCCTTGTAATTCAAATATTAATTCATGAAAAATCTAAAATTAGAGTCGATTTTTAATTTGGTTCGACCCTGCCAAATTTCTCGAAGATAAAATGTTTGTCCCGATTTGCCTTGCTTTTATCCGGCCATTTTACCCACCAGTGTCTCTCTTCAAACCCAAAATCAAGAACGGGATAATTGCCTGGATCGATATTGACTAAAGATGCAGGTGGTAATTCCGATCCTTGCTCTGTAGATGGTTTGAGAATGGTTGCCGCTGAAATTTTGAGAATTCCCGAGCGAGAATTTCCCTCGTCTTCATTATCGCCAATCAACCCATCTTTAATCGCTTCAGCAATCCGATCGGCACCAACACTGTTAAATAAATTCATATCCGCAGTTGAATCTAAAAAGCAGACTTCAATCAAGATTGCAGGCATTGATGTATTCTTCAATACAAAGAAATTAGCCGATTTAACTCCTTTATTCTTAAATCCTAAATTGGCAATTTTCCCGAGTACTGGTCGGGCGATCGCTGCAGCTATATTACTAAGTGCATAAATCTCACAGCCGATTGCGCTGTCTGTAGTTGCCGTACCATCTAAAAACTTGTTAAAGTGAATTGAAACAAAAATATCGACAGCACTACTATTAGCTTTATCTACTCTTTTCCTCAGCGATTCTCCCAGAGTACTCGCACTATTGGGCGTGCAATTAACAACACTATGTCCAGCACTGGCTAACTTTGCCATTAATTTACGCCCAACATCCAAGGTCAATGGATCTTCCCTTTTAATGCCGATCGCCCCAGTATCTTCAGGTGGGCAATTATGACCGCAATCAATTCCAAATTTCATTTTTCGATCTCCTAATTTCTGGTCGCAAGTAGTTGCAGGCGTAAATCATCTATTCCCGACCAAATAATACACTTAACCCGATCGACCTGTCAGTGAGAAAAAGTGAGTTATTTATTACAGATTTTATCAATTTTTGTAAAGAAATAGCCGATATAGTAGCTTTTATCTGTCGAAACCAAAAAATACAACTTTTATAAAAAAGAGTAGCAATTGCTACTCCAGATGTTGATATATTTAGCCGATCGGCTATTCGAGTCGATCGAGAATGAGACACTATGCATTTGTTACTTTAGCAATCAATCGCCAAGAGTTGAGCTGTCCCGCATCGATTCTCCATGTATCCACCACCCGTAAAGTCCAAGTTCCACCGATGGACTTCCCGACCAACCCATTTAATGCTGGTAATAGAGAGGCTGTATAAATCGTGCGCAGATCGTTTTGAGTACCACCGCTGCGATCGTGTAAAGATACCGAAGTGCCATTTGGTGCCAAAATATCAACTTGCAGGTCGCCAATATAGGTATGTGTGATGTCAACACTAATCCGCAGATCGGTAATAATCCCCGTTTGTGAAACCTCCAATTTGCTAAAAATAGGACTGCCTGCATCGGGAATTGCCATGTTTGCCGTAACAGGTAAATCGACGGTTGTACCCGTCGGTACTGCGGCTTGAACGGCTTTAAAGGCATTCACCTTGCCATGACCGAACCACAGACTAAAACCGCTCACAAAGTCACCAGGTTCATTAACAGGTGTTGCCGATTCGATTTTGAGGTCTTTATCTGCTGTTTGTTGTAATATTTGCTTGACTTGCAACGCGGTCAGATTGGGATTGCGAGACAGGATCAGTCCACAGACACCTGCTACAGTGGGAGTCGCGCTCGATGTTCCGCCAAATCGATCGGTATAACGAGAGCTTGGAGTAAAACCTAGACCGACATCTTCATTGTCCGTCGTTACGATCCCCAGACCACGCGGAGTCGATGCGGCTAAATCGTCAAAGTTATTTGATGGCGCACACACACAAATCTCCTTCCCCCAGGAGGAATAAGCCGAACGGGTTTTCAGTGAAGTCGAGGCACTAACCGTAATCACGTCGGGATGAGCGGCAATCCAGCGATCGATCGGGCCGCCATAATTGACAACGCCGCCAAATTGATTACGGTACTTGTAATTTCGCGTATTGTTTAAATCTTTAACTGGACAATTATTATTACCAGCCGCCACGCAAATAACTAAACCTTTGCCACGTTTTCCGCCTGTCTGTGCCAAGGTAGAGAGCGTTTCTGAAAATGCACGACTAAGTGGGTAGTTGGTCGGTCCATAGCCCCAAGAACAGGAAACAATATCTGCTTCTCTAGAGATGCGCTTAAATAATTGAATCATGGCGGCATCATCAAAAGCGAGCGGAAAACGTACTGCCAAAAATGCACATCCAGGAGCTGCTCCAACGGTTCCTTGTCCGTTATTCTCGGCGATGGCAACTCCAGCACAGGGTGTGCCGTGATAATCATCCCCCTGTGGCGAGACATCCTCTGTATAAAAAACCGTTCCATTGCTCTCGAAAGCATTTAATTTACCGACAATTTTGCCAGTCCCTGCAAAATCGGGGTGAGTCAGATCGAACCCATCATCGGCTACACAAACCACAATATCTCGCGAACCACGAGTAAGATCCCAAGCTTCCGGCGCGAAAATACCCGTTCCAGCGACTAGATCTGTTCCATTCTGTGGGGCGTTGAGATGCCATTGTTTGGGAAATAATTCGTCTGTGGGAATAAAGGCAAACTTTTGTAGTTGATGAACTAAATTTGGTTCGGCATACTCTACATCCCCACGAGCCGCTGCGAGATTGGCTGTTTTGATCGCGTTCCGATTTGTCGCCGTTGTGACTCGAACTAGCAGCGTGTTTTGGCCTAGATCTTGAACTAGTTCTAATTTTTCAGCTTCTAATAATTCTTGAATCGCTAGTGGTGAAGTTCCAGGTTTAAATTTGATGAAGAATGTATCGGTAATCAGATATTTAGCATCGGGTGCCCCTGGCGTTTGATATACATGGTGAACAACATTATCTAATTCGCGTAATTGAGCCATCGATCGATCTCGATCTCCCGATACAGTCGCCCGAATCAAACCAGAGCCGACTGGATTCATTCTCTCTAACGATACTCCTGCTTCGTCCGCTATCGTTCTTGCTGTTTCTAAATCGGGCGCATTTAGCGTGATATCACTTGCTGTCTGCTCGATCTGAATTTTGCGACCGCCCTGCCAAAAATAGTTGTTGTTAGACATGATGATTTAAATCTAGATTTATGGCTACAGCATACTTCCAGATCGATCGCGTTGTCGGTGAGAAAAAGTGAGTTATTAAGCTAGTATTATATGAATTTTTGTAAAACAAGCTACAGGTAGTAGTAAGCGACAATGGTATAGTGCTTATACATAAATACCGAATCGAATAGATAGAATTTATTAGAAAAGTCGATTCTGTCACTCAGGAGCATAAAAAAACTCCTGACCAATTTGATGGTGCAAAAGATAACTTTTTAACTAGTATCTTATGACTGGACAGCAAGCGGTAAAATTAATCGATCGACTCCTAGATCGATCGCAAGCACAAAGACTCAACGATTTACAATCGACGATCGTCTTGGCAACTTGGGAGGGTAGTACCTATCGATCGATCGCCGATCGATTGTCATACGATCTGGACTATATCAAGCAAATTGCTGCCCGCTTATGGAAATCGCTTTCTGGTTTGTTGGACGAAACTATTTGTAAAAGTAATATTAGATCTGTATTAGAACGTTGTCAGGAATCGATTCCAATCGCCGATTGGCGCGAACCACCGCTCGGGAAGGGAGACTGCATCACCGCTCTTGCCGACTGCGATGGCTCAGAAATAGAATTACCAACGGCAGAAACTTGGATGATTAGCGATCGCATGACCACGATCGCTTTTTTGTGCTCTAGTGAAATCAATACAATGCCCCAATCGCTGAAACTCGATCGACAGGTGCAACATCAGATTGAATCATTAATTTATCAAAACTCTTATAAACCGTTTACCCCAAACATTTTAATGAATAAGATTTTGTCTGTTTTAGCGGTTAGGAAGACAGGCAAAAACGCTGTCAATTGTTTGATTGTTAATTGTTACTTCGATCGATCGATCATTGACAATTAATACCGATCGTTTTGAGTCAGTGTTAATGATCGATTATTTGTTTAGCTGTCACTAACGGTGAGGACATCGTTTTGCGCCAGACAACCATCTTCGAGATGGACGATCCGATCGGCAACATCCAAAATCCGGTTATCATGTGTCACCATCAGAATTGTTGTCCCTTGTTCTTTGGCTAACTTCTGCATAATTTCGACGATTTCTCGTCCCGATTTCCCGTCTAGAGCAGCAGTCGGTTCGTCGGCTAGCACCAGCTTAGGATGGCTCATCAGGGCACGGGCGATCGCGACGCGCTGTTTTTGACCCCCAGAGAGGTTATCGGGGTAGTAGGACTTGCGATCGCTCAATCCGACGGCATCGAGCATTTCAATTGCCCGCTCTTTAACTTCTTTACTACTCATATTATCGTGGAGTTGTCCCGCCATTTGGACGTTTTGTTGGGCGGTGAGGGATTTGAGCAGGTTGTGCGCTTGGAAGATATAACCGATATTTCGCCGCACTGCAATTGTTTGGCGTTTGCTAGCACCGACCATTTCGACTCCCAATACTTTCATGCTACCTTCTTGCGGCGATCGCAAGCCACCAGACAATGTTAGCAGCGTGGTTTTACCGGAACCAGATGGTCCGGTCATCAGGACGATTTCCCCTTTACCAATTTGGAGGTTAATATCGAAGAGGACTTGTTTTTTGAGGTTGCCTTTACCAAAGTAATGATTGAGTTGGTTGACTTCGACGACGATATTATTTGCAAGATTACCGCTATCAATATTTACTAGTTCTGATTCTTTCTGTTGGAATTTCAGCATCGGATTTAGGATCTGTAGGGGAGGGTTTATGAATTCGATCGGGACGAAGCTAGAAACTTAATTCAAACCCGCCCTTCCACACTAGCAATGTTAAAATGATTTAATTTGACAATCCAAATTCTGTCAAGGCTGGTAGGAAGTTGTTATTTTCATGTTGCGATCGAGTTAATTTAATTAGTGCGAATCTTTGCAGTGGTGTCAGGTTTGCCCATTGAGTTAGGGTAATATTTACCTGTTGTTCGGTGGCTTTGGTGGCGATGCTGGTGGGGATTTCTCGATCGTTTAACCAGGGCGGGTGCGGATCGATCGATAGTAAACTAGCCTCATTTTTAGTATGTTGAAAAATTAATTTACTCACATACTCTTTATATGCAGCAATATCAGCAGCTTCTTCACATGGTAATTCAACTAACTGTTCGCATTCCGATTGACTAAAATGATTCCATTCCGCTAACTTTAATTTCACACCACAAGTATCCAATTTCAGTCGCACAATCATCGGAATGCACCGCAACGAATCAACAAAATCAGCTTCAAAATTAAAAAATGTCATGAATTAGTGGATAGTGAATAACGTGAGTTCGAGAGAAGGATCTCCATGCGGTCATTCTTCGCTCCGCTTGGCACCACCTGGGGATTCATCCCCAGGCTAACAGATCAAGTCCACTAAAGTGGACTGCCAGATTCTTTAGTCCACCTTAGTGGGTGTTGAGCTAATTTCTCACTCCTGCCATAATTAGATCGATCGATTCTTGGGCGTGACTTTGGAGTAATTCTTTGCCCAATAAACGTTTACCAGGCCAAAGATATTTAAGATTTTCTTGAGCGGTAAAATAGAACGAACAAGCACCGACAATATTCACCGCCGTGTGACGGGGTTCGAGTTGGCGAAAGACACCCTGACTCATTCCCTGCTCCAAAATTTTGACGATCGTTCCATATAGCAGATTTCCCAACTGCTTGGGATAATACTTACCCTTATTCTGAATTGCTTCTAAGCAGAGAATACTGCCTACTCGTGGATTTTCAGACATACATTCGAGCATTTGGGTGAGTAACCTGACTAGTGCCGCATCTGGCGGTAAGCAATCGAGTTGAAGATGCTCTGCCATGTCTAGCATACCCACCAAAGAACGTTCTAACACCGCCTGATACAATTCCTCCTTACTTTGGAAGTAATAGTAGATCATTGCCTTGGTCACGCCTGTCTGGGCGGCGATGGCTTCCGTGCGAGCTGCACTCAAACCCGTCACAGCAAACTCCGCCTCTGCTGCATCGAGGATTTGGGTCTTTGTCGCCTCTGAATTGCGAGTCAGATTTGTGGCTTTAATAGTCTTTTGCTTGTCGATCGCGGGCATTATAATAAGATGACGTAACCAGCCATTTAACTAACTGGTAAGTATAGAGCAGTGCTGATAATCCTATTATGTCATAGCTTTCAGGAATTGTATCTTAATTGACACATTAATTATTTTCAGTTAAACTAACTAACAGGTCAGTAAACTTCCAAAGGCGAAGAGAGGAAAAACTTAAGAGCTATGTCAGAAGATAACTTTGTCGTCGATAAATTTAAGAGCCTCAATCCCCTCAGCCGCTGGATTGCCGTTGGAGCCTCTGTTGTAGGGCTGCTGATTTTGCCAGCCGGATTACACTATTCGGGGATGTTGGCGCAGAAGCCGTCAGCGGCGGTAACTCCAGGGAGTAAAACTGAGATTGCCAAGCAGGATACAGCCAAAGCTGTGACTGCATTAGGGCGGTTGGAGCCATTGGGCGAGGTGATTAAAATTTCGGCACCTAGTACCCAAGGTGGGAAAGGGACTCTGGCAGAATTACGGGTGAAGGAAGGCGATAAAGTGACGCGGGGACAAATAATCGCGGTGCTGGATAATCGTCAACGGTTGGAAGCCGCTTTTGCCAAAGCGCAAGAGGATGTCAAGGTATCTCAGGCTAATCTGGCGAAGGTTAAAGCTGGTGCGAAGCAGGGCGAAATCGGTGCCCAACGTGCCGAAATTACCCGACTGGAGAGTCAGCTCAAAGGTGATGGGGCGACGTATGTAGCGACGAAAGCGCGGTTGGATGCTCAACTCAAATGGGAACCCGCCGCTCAAGCTGGCAAAATCCAAGTTCTCACCGTGCAACTAGCTGGCGAAAAGCCCACTCAAACAGCCACATTGCGCCGCCTGCAATCTCAACTAGGCAATGCCGAGGTCGATTATAAACGCTATCAACAATTGTATGTGGAGCGGGCGATCGAAGCGACGAAAGTCGATGCCAAACGCCTGGAAGTCGAAACCATCCGCCAACAATTAGCCGAAGCTCAGTCTAAATACAATCAGACTGTCGCCATGCTCAACCAGCAGATTATTGAAAATCAAGCGACTAAAAATAAAATTACCACCACCACCCAACAACAAATCGTCGAAGCTAAAGCCAACTATGACAAAACCCTAGCGACTACCACCCAACAAATCGCCGCAGCTAAAGCCACCCTCAATAAAATCTCCGAAGTTCGCAGCGTCGATGTCGTTGGCGCACAAGCCGAACTCGCCCGCGCTCGAGCTACCGCTCGTCAAGCCCAAGCCGAACTAGCCGAAGCTTACGTTCGCGCTCCCAATGCTGGTGAAATCCTCAAAGTCCACTCTCGTGCGGGTGAATCTCCTAGCGACAAAGGAATTGTGGAAATGGGACAAACCAGTCAAATGGTGGCGGTGGCAGAAGTCTACGAAAGTGATGTCCGCAAGCTCAAAGTCGGGCAAACTGCGAGCATCAAAAGTGAAAGTGGGGCATTTGGTCAAAATCTACGCGGAACTGTCAGTTATATCGGACTCCAAATCGGCAAGCAGGATGTCCTAAATACCGATCCTGCCGCTGATTCTGATTCGCGGGTAGTCGAAGTCAAAATTGCGATCGATCCCACTGATAGCACAAATGTCAGAGGACTAACTAATTCTAAGATTGCCATTACAATTAACACAAATTAGTGGTTTATTGGCTAGTGGTTTATTGGTTCGATCGTAGGGAGATCGCTGTCCACCCTACAAGACATTTTCTGCTTAATTACCATCCATCATCCACCATCCACCATTCACCATCTACCATCCACTAATTTAGATGTTTAAAAAAATCCCTCTTGCCTGGTTACAACTGAGTCATGAGAAAATCCGGTTGCTAGTAGCGATCGCGGGCATTAGTTTTGCTGATATTCTCATGTTTATGCAGCTCGGATTTCGCGATGCTTTATTCGATAGTGCCGTCAAATTTCATACTAATGTCAACGGAGATGTCTTTCTCGTCAGCCCCCAATCGACGGCATTAATTGCCATGAAATCATTTCCTCGACGCAGACTATATCAATCCCTTGCCTTCAAAGATGTCGAATCAGTCACCCCCATTTATCTGGGCTTTGGTATCTGGAAAAACCCAGTAGAAAAAAATACCCGTCAGATCATGATTATTGGCTTCAACCCCGCCGACAAAGAACTTTTTCAACTCCCAGGTGTGAGTGAAAATCTGGCAAAAATGCAACTGCCAGATACCTATTTATTTGATGAAAAATCTCGCGAACAATTTGGTCCCATTCCTAAAATATTTAATGCTGGCGAAAAAGTTCAAACCGAAATAGATGGGCGGAGAGTTGATGTGGGTGGTTTATTTACACTCGGTGCATCTTTTGGTGCCGATGGTAATTTGATGACGAGCGATACCAACTTCGCGCGTATGTTCAAAAGTCGAGATCGGGGGTTAATTGATGTCGGTGTGATTAAATTAAAACCAGGTGCAGATGTCCAAGCAGCAGTTGCTGAGATCGATGCTTATTTGCCCAACGATGTGAAAGTCATGTCGAAAGCACAATTCATCGACTTCGAGAAAAGTTACTGGCAAACTGGTACTTCCATCGGGTTTATTTTCACCCTTGGTACGGTGATGGGCTTTATCGTCGGGATCGTGATTGTTTATCAAATTCTCTACACGGATGTCGCCGATCATTTGTCTGAATATGCTACCCTCAAAGCGATGGGATATACCGATTTTTATCTCTTAACTGTCGTTTTTCAAGAAGCGATTATTTTATCGATCGTCGGCTTTTTCCCTGGCATGTTTGCCGCAGTTGGACTCTATACGATGA
This sequence comes from Chamaesiphon sp. VAR_48_metabat_135_sub, assembly GCF_031418915.1. Taxonomy (NCBI): domain Bacteria; kingdom Bacillati; phylum Cyanobacteriota; class Cyanophyceae; order Gomontiellales; family Chamaesiphonaceae; genus Chamaesiphon; species Chamaesiphon sp. VAR_48_metabat_135_sub. The sequence continues at coordinate 18,631 of NZ_JANOJV010000270.1, forward strand.
CTCGCAATGCGACTAATTTACCACTAATGATGACCGTGGCTCGCGCGACTACAGTACTATTATTGACCGCGATCATGTGCATTATCTCTGGGGCGATCGCCGTTAGAAAACTTAGAGCCGCAGATCCAGCAGATATGTTCTAAGTTATCAGCTTAATTTCGGCGATCGAATTTGAAACAAACACCAATGCATAACGCCCACCACCTGGCTGGATGTACATTTCGAGCGTGTAAAAACTTTTAAGCATTTTTCAATCTTCAGACATTTTAGTAATGCAAGCTATCATTATTGAACGTCGATAACTAATATCTGTTTGATGATACCAGAACCAGAAGATTGCTGACTGATATTGGTATTTGTCCCTGTAAAGGTCAATGAGATTGTATCCTCTAATCGAGGTGAAGTTCCAGATATTTCTACTTGATAACTTCCCACCTTCATCATTGGAGCCAAATCTAATTCGATCGAGCCATTGACGATCGATTTTACCAATCTACCATTAATTTTCACATCTACTCGCTCCATATTCCCAGATCCTCGCACGCGGAGCAGATGTGGCTGACGTAAATCGGCTCGATCGAGACTAATCGTGGTAGATTGAACTTGTTCGCTATCTGAATCGGTGGTAATATTAACGCTACTTCCATCGACTGCTACTGCATTACAATTCACCTCTGTTGCCATTGTCACCACGGCATGACTCAGCACAATAGCACCAACAACTATCGACTTTAGAACTTTCATCGATTTTACCTCGATCGGGCTATTTTGACCGTCTAATCAATCGGTATTACTACTACGATAACGCAATTACTCATCGTCTAGATTCAGCAACTCACATCTTGCCTCAAAACACAGTTACTAGTGTTTAGTGGATGGACAGATGGATAGTTTTTGGTACTTATGAGTAAATTTTGAGGCTATTTTTATCAGTTTTTATGTACTGTCTTGTCACAGCGAGATCTGGAGGGAACCTCCGCCAGCGCGTTGGCACAGCCTCTCCGACAGGAGATACCGCTGGTGCAAGAGCTGAGTAGACTATGAAGGGGTATCGAAAACATATCATCTGACGAGGATCTCCAGTCTACAGGCATTAGTACTGCAGTACTAATGCCTGTAGACCAAAAATAACAATCGACGCGGGGATTAAATCCCACTACCAGCCGCTTCATCGAGATATAATATAGCTCCAGGATGCTGCCGCAAGATCGATGCTGGACATGCGGGACTAATTTCACCAGTCAGCATCGTTTGCACAATACTCGCTTTCCTCGCGCCCATTGCCAAACAGCAAATCTTCCGAGCTTGACAAATTGTCGGGAGAGTCAGGGTGAGTGCATATTGAGGAACGACTTCAATTCGATCGAAGAATCCGGTATTTACCTGTTGTTGTCGCGACTTATCTGCTAATTTTACCAATTTAACTGGATATCGATCGTTAAAATCCGCCACTTCAGGATCGTTGAAGGCAATATGTCCGGTCTCACCGATACCAAGAAAGCAAAGATCGATCGACTGTGCCGATAATAACTGATGGTATCGATCGCATTCAGCAATTGGTTCGACTGTATCGCCAGCTAAATAATTGAATTTACGAACATTGACTTTCTGTTCTACCAATTCTCGCATATATGTCTGAAAACTGGCTGGATGCGTACCGCTAATCCCCAAATACTCATCTAGATGAAACAGAGTTATCCTGCCCCAATCGATCTCGCCAAATGTCGTCAAATCCTTGAGCAACTTAATTTGTGACGCACCAGAAGCCAAAATAGCCGTAGCGAAACCCTGTCGTGCGATGACTTGGCTCAGATCAGACTGGGTTTGTTGGACTAGATGACTAACAATATCCGCCTCCTGACGATAAACCTCAACCTGCAAAGCATCTACTTGAAAAGTCCGTAATAACATAGTTGATAATTGATAATTGATAATTGATAATTGATGGATACCAGCATCAATTTATCTAGAGCAACCAAAAATTGCCTGCGTAGGGTGTGTTAGCGTCACCGCGAGCGTACCTATTAATCTGTCAGATTCTCTTAATTAACCCAAGTTGCTATCTAATAGAATGCCTACGATTGAAATCGTGGCTAACACTGCAAAGTCCGCCTACGCGGACTGATATATTTAGTCCGCGTAGGCGGACTTCGTATCACGAGCAGCGGTTTCTAACCGCTGGGGTTATAAGTAGCAACTTGGGTTAATTAGCCCTCTAAACCGACAAAATCGCGAATTACCTTACTGATACCATAAGTCACCCGAGACAACTTCTCAAAGTCGATTTTGTCGAGCGTATCCTCCCCTGTATGATAGTGGGGATAGCGAAAAGGTGCGGTATCGGTAATCATCAGTGCTTGATAACCCTGTTGCCAAAACGACCTCAAATAATTTATTATTCGACGATCGACTCACCACCAAAATTTACTGGAGAAGATTCGATGCGACTGACGATCGAGGCGGTACTAATCAAACCCAATCCAATCAGGACAGCAACAGCCATAATTTTACTAGTTAATAGTTGATTACTTTCTAGCTCGAGTAATCGATTGGAAAACACTTGACTGTCATCATCAAATTCGATCGATAATGTCTCTAGATCTGCTAACACTGCCATCGTACAGTTATATCGACAGGTGCGATCGACTCGGGTCATCTGCTCCAAAATCGTCGCCAATCGATCGCTAACACTCGTCAAATCTCGCCAGACAACCTCTTGCGATTGATTTTTAGGTAAATGCAGCGGATAATGTCCCGTGAGAAACTGAATTGCGGTCATCCCCAGGGAGTAAATATCACTACTAAAAGTCGCAATCCCTTCAGCTTGTTCGGGTGCGTGATAACCTGGAGTACCTATCACCGTAGTGGGATTTAATGAATCGCTATCCAAATCTTGAACCGCCCCAAAATCAATCAAACACAACTGTCCATTATCCCAGCGTCTGATAATATTAGCAGGCTTGATATCGCGGTGAATTGCTTGCTGCTGATGCACGTAACCCAATACCTTGAGCATCTCCCGCAGAAACCTAACTACCTTCGCCTCGCTCCACTGATGGCCGATCGTAAATTCCTTACTCAGATCGTCACCAGCAATAAAATCTTGCACCATAAACCGATCGCCCTGATGCTCGAAACACTCTACCATCTTGGGAATCTGATTGTGCTTAAACCGATCGAGGATTGCCGCCTCCAAATTAAATAACTGCAACATCCGAGGATGCTCGACTTTCGGACGCAATTGCTTGACTACACACTGAGGTTCTCCTGGTGCAGCCAGATTCTTGGCGAGATAAGTGTGCGCGAATCCACCTTTGCCGAGCCGTTTGATAATTTGGTAACGACCATCCACGATAATATTCATGGGTTGGGGATAGCACAAATTGCTATTAAAATTCTAAGTATATAATCGTTGATTCTATCGATTTAAACTGTATGCTATTAGACCGTTTGCGATCGCCATAGATTAGTAACTCTAATTTCCGCAATTTGTACTGTTAGTTAACTAAATTCCTAACGCTGTGAGCATAAAGCTTTGACAGCAAGACCGATCCCTGTAAACGATCTAGTTCAGATTAATAAATGCCAACTATAAGCCCTAATTATGGATCGAATTATTGCCGCTTTTTATAAATTTGTCACCTTAGATGACTACCCAGATCGTCGTCAACCCTTGCTAAAGCTCTGTCAGCAGCAGAACATCAAAGGGACGATTTTGCTGGCTGCTGAAGGCATTAATGGCACGATTGCGGGGACTCGATCGAGCATCGATACCATCCTCGCTTATCTCAGATCGGATACCTGTTTTGCTGACTTAGAACACAAAGAATCGATCGCGACGAAATCGCCATTCGACAGGCTCAAAGTCCGGCTCAAACAGGAAATCGTCACATTAGGCATCCCGACGATCGATCCTACCAATCTTGTCGGTACCTATGTCACACCCCAAGACTGGAACGAATTGATCTCCAACCCCGACGTACTTGTCATCGATACCCGCAACCAGTATGAAGTCGAAATCGGCACATTTAAAGGCTCGATCGATCCCCACACCAGCTCCTTCACCGAATTTCCCGCATACGTCGCCACCCATCTCGATCCGCACCAACACAAGCAAATCGCCATGTTTTGCACGGGCGGTATCCGCTGTGAAAAAGCCACATCTTACCTCCTCTCCCACGGCTTTGAAAACGTCTATCACCTTCAAGGGGGTATCCTCAAATACCTCGAAGAAATCCCCGCTACCGAGAGCCAATGGGAGGGAGAATGCTTTGTATTCGACGATCGAGTCGCCGTCACCCACGGACTAGAACCAGGCACCTATCAGCTCTGCTGGGGCTGCGGGAACCCCATTTCCGAGTCAGATCTCACCGCACCCCACTACGAACCTGGGATCTGTTGTCCCCGCTGCTACTTGACAATTACCCCCGCACAACGAGCCAGTCGGACTCAAAGGTGGCGACAACTTCAATTAGCTCAATCCTAGTATTGGGCTGCGTCAATTGAGACACATTCGGGGGCGGGTAAAGGTGGGGCATATCGATCGAATTGGCGTTGTTGTCTGGCAATCCAGGTGGCGCGGTGAATGACTTTGGATTCGCTCGCTTCTATATGATGTTGCACCTGCGGGGGCTTTAACGATGATACGGCGATCGGGGGTGAACTTCGCTCGCGAGAGTTTTGCAGGGGGAATATTCGAGGGCGAAGGTAATATTTTTACTCTTTGAATTAGTTGACTGGAGAGATTGCTCGGTAAACTAATTACCGCATCGAGATTTCCGATGCGAGATGGGCGTAAGTCTAGAGTATAGGTAATTATTCTACAACCTTCCGCAATGCCTTCATCTGAGATCGACGTTTCTTTTCTTCCAATCGTCGCCGCTGTTGTCCCTTGCTGGGCGTTCTGAGCTTGCGGGGCAATACAACAATATTTGTGGTCAAAATCAACGATCGCAATCGATCGAGAGCTTCTGCACGGTTGCGTTCTTGACTGCGATGTGCTTGGGATTTAATAATAATTATACCTTCACTAGTGATGCGGCGATCTCCTGACGGAGAGGCTACGCCAACGCGTAAATTCATCAGTCGATCTTTATATCGATCGGGTAATGATGATGCCACAATATCAAAGCGTAAATGAATTGCCGTCGCTACTTTATTGACATTTTGACCGCCAGCACCTTGCGCTCGAATGGCACTAAGCTCGATTTCGCTAAGTGGAATACTAAGGATTTGAGAAATCTGGAACATAGCAGCAATGGTCGATCTATTTGTGCGATTCTCTACGGGCTTCCGCCAACGCCAACGACATCGATGCGGGCGGGCATGAAGCACTTAATTTTAGCTCTAATCGGATCTGGACTGAAGATCGGGGACAAGACAAATGTTGGAACTTCGAGCGGTAGTTCTAATCTAGCTCTCCAAATCCTAAAGTAGATCGATACCAACTTTCAAAGCTGGATTATTTTCCCATCTGTCCCCAACGTGGGCATAAATCGCCGTAGTCCGAGGATCTGCGTGTCCCAATAAATCCTGCACCTGTCGTAAGGTCGCCCCATTCCGCAGGGCTAATGTCCCCGCTGTATGCCGCAAACTATGTGCTGAGAGCGTCCGCCCCTCCATATACTTGAGATTCGTCGCCTGAAGATATTTATCCACTACCTGTCGAATCCCCCGTCGCGATAATCGCTCCCCTCGCCCGTAATTACTAAGATTAATCAGCAGCGGACTATCCACCATCCAATCAAATCCATGCTCCCGCCGCGTTGTTAAATACTGCTCTAATATCTGCGCTAATTGGGGTGTCAATGGCACCACCCGCGTGTGTCGCTTACTACTGACTTTCAACCCAACCTTCTGGCCCTGACGTACCACATCGCCGATATTCAGCCGATGCATCTCGACAGTCCGCGTCCCTTCGAGTGTCATCACACCCAACAATAATTTATCCCGCAGCGTTTTCAAAGGGGTGGGAGTATCAATACTCGTTCCGTTCGCCGAGTGTCTGCCAACGCAGAGCGGCTGCGCCAACGACTGAAGCAAAATAGTAGCTTCTCCCTGCTCCAGATAAGTAATCCTCGCCGCCGGATCGATCGATTCTGCTGGCGGTTTAATCCCCCAGGCGGGATTACTCCCCATCAACCCATATTCCATCGCCGCATCATACAACCGACTAACTGCTGTCAATTTAATCGCGATCGTTTTCGGTTTATACCCCCGCTCCAATAACCACCACCGATAAATCTTCATCGTCTCCCGTGTCGCCGCTCTAGGGAGCAGCTTACTCTCCCGACACCACTCTAAATACTGTTTTACCTGGGTCCAATAAGTAACGATCGTATCGCCACTGGCACTCCCATTGGCAACGTCAAATTGCAAAAAGTTGGTAAAGACTCCAATCAATTCGTCGCAGTCGATTTCGACAACTGGCTCCGTCTGCTGCTCGGTGGTATCGACCATCTGCACTCGGTGGTAGTTATTTCTCTTATTGTATAAAATATCTGCTGGCTTTGTCATTATTTGTCACAAAACATCAAGTTTGCAACTTTCTATCTCCGACATTTCTCTCGATCGAGATCGATTTACATCTATTATTTTTCGTGCATATATAATAAACGTAAATATTTCCTATACTTATATATAAAAAATATCTACATTTATTATATATGCACACGTTGATAGCGCGACTGAAATTATATTCGGGCTATTAAAACCGCCAACAGATGATCGATACCCCAGCACCATTAACTAACCAAAACATCACAGGAGAGAGTCAGCGTTGCTGATTTACGGATTTTCCTGTTCTGCAACCATCGATCAAGGAAAGGAGAGGATACCCATAGTGGGAATAGGAAAATTGGGAGGAGGGGGATTTTCAGGTACTTATAGTTACACTTATAGGTACCTCAATTTTGCAAAGGAGGCACTGGTATTTTAGAGATAATTTCGAGCCAATTTAGATCGTAACCGTCTAGCCTACTGTCGGTAATCGCGGCTAGACGGTTACGATGCTTCTCCAGGAGAGTGATGATAATTATGCTGATAAATGTTGGTAGAAGAGAGATTGGGACTTCAAGAGTGTGATAATGCCTCTTTTCACACTCTTAATCCATCCCCATTTTGATTCGATTTTTGCCAGATTAACTATCGAATGATTGTCGCGATCGATTGCGAAAATAGACCGTTCTGAGGCGATCTCGATCGAGTTCTCCCATCACCTTTCGCGAGGAAATACCCTCGATCGCACTCTTGAACTTGTGGCAAAACATTTCTGAGGTAGAGGCAACTACCGGAATTGCCCTACCTCTTGCCAGCAATTCCAAATTCAAGATATTTTACCGATTTTCCACCAATAATTGATTTTTTGAGGTGGGTGGAAGCTCAAGAGTCTCGTTCGAGTCATTTTAAAAGCATTTTTTATTTTAAAACCGTATTTATTTTTCATATACGCATTTATTTTGCATAACGCTTTATTGATAAAATTAGTATAGACGATCACAAGTAGCGAAGAGCCACTTGTGATTGACTTACTCACATCTTGCACCAGCGGTATCTCCTGTCGGAGAGGCTGTGCCTACGGCAGGCTTTGCCA
>NZ_JANOJV010000271.1:0-31930 GCF_031418915.1 Chamaesiphon sp. VAR_48_metabat_135_sub
GGGGTTTTTTGTACAAACCCTCGAAAAGAGGGAATAAGCATATTTATAGCTTAGAGATAGCAATTTTCTTCAAGTAACGATAGACACTCGCCTTAGAAAGAGAAAAATCTTTCATCAGAATTTTAATCAGAGTACCTTGTGCCCGTCGGAGATGAAGCTCGACGATCTGCGAAGCAGACAAAAGCTGTTTGCGACCAAAGCGAACACCCAACTCTTTAGCCTTATGAATACCGTCAAGCTGTCGCTCAGAGCGGATTTCTGTTTCAAACTCAGCAATAGCACCAAGCATATTAAACAGCAACCGCCCAGTTGCATTCGACGTATCAAGATTCTGGTCGAGAACATGCAAAGCGACCTGTTTGCGCCTGAGCAAGTCTGCAATCTGGCACAGATGGAGAGTAGAGCGAGCCAACCGATCTAAGCGCGAAACGACCAATGTATCCCCTTCTCGGACATATTCCAAACAAGCATCTAGCTGAGATCGCTGTTGGATTGTGGCACTTTTTTTCTCCTGATAAACCTTATCGCAATGCTGGAGCTTGTCTAATTGGACATCAAGACTTTGCCCCACGGAACTAACTCGTGCATATCCAATCAGAGCCATACGGAAAACTCCAAATTACGCTCATATATCTCATTATTCTTTAGACTTTAAGAGAAAGGTATTTTGAGACATAAAAAGAGACATGATAACGATAGGTCTTAAAAAGTATACTTTTTGAGACCGATTAAATCGACCGATAAATTAACTAAAAATGGAAGATGAAAATTTCACAGCCAATCGCCAAGAAAAGCGTCTAAAAATCCTGACGACTGATGAAATAGCAAGTATTTATAACAGACCTGATTTTAGTTACGAAGAGCGAATTGAATACTTCATGCTATCACAGTCAGATCTAGAACTACTTGAAGGATTTCGCTCGATTAAATCGCAAGTATATTTTATTATTCAATTGGGATATTTCAGAGCCAAGCATCTATTCTTTATCTTCACACTTGATGAAATTAAAAGTGACTCTCAGTATATTATGGAGCAATATTTTAGTTCCAGAGAGACACAGATAGAAGGAATTACCGTAATTGATAATCAAACTCGACTCAAACAACAGCGATTAATACTTGAGATATATAGCTATCGTAATTGTGGAAAGCAAGAACGCCAAGAACTTGAGAAAAAAGCACAGCAATCGGCAATGGTTTATAGCAAACCCATCTATGTCTTTCGCGAACTAGTAAACTACCTAACCAAACATCAAATTATCTTACCAGGATATAGCTTGATGCAAGATCTAGTTAGTCAAGCTTTGACCTCCGAACAGAATCGATTGATAGCCATTATAAACAGTCAACTTCAAGCTGACGAAGTATCAGCATTTAAAAAATTACTGGAAGATGCTACAGGCTTATATGAGATCACTCAACTCAAACACGAGCCTAAAGATTTTAGTCTTAAAGAAATCAAGCAAGAGATTCAGCGCGGTGAACAACTATTTTCATTTTATCAAATTGCCAAAAAGTTATTACCAGAAATGGGTATATCCAATGAAAACATTAAATATTATGCGTCTCTAGTCGGCTATTACTCCGTTGCTAGATTAAAAAGACTGGATGAATGGACGGCATATATTTATATGATCTGCTTTGCCTACCATCGATATCAACAACGCTCTGATAATCTAATTAACTGTTTAATCTCCAGAGTTAGGAATTACAATGATGCAGCTAAAATTTCTGCCAAAGAACAGTTGCAGGAATGTCATATGGAGATTAACGAAAATCTGCAAAAAGCGGGACAAGTTCTCAAGCTGATGACAAATGAAAGTATTCCAGCCGATACACCATTTAAGACTTTTCAATCTAATGCTTTTGGTATCTTACCACGTCAAAAGTTAATTACTGTAGCAGATCGAATGGCTAAGGCTGTAAGCTTTGATGAAACTGCATTTCAATGGGAGTATATCGATAAATTATCTCGTCAATTTAAACTGCATTTACGACAAGTAATTATGGCAGTTGAATTTACAACCACATCGTCTCAGGACACATTGATTGAAGCGGTCGATTTTTTGAAATCAGCATTCAAGAAAGGTAAGCCACTCAAAGAGTTTCAAGCTGACTTGTTTGCAGTAGAATGCCTCCCAGTATCAGTTACGAGTTATCTCTACACACAGGATAGTAACCACCAAAAGCAGTTAATCCCAGACCGCTATGAGTTTTTAATCTATCGATTACTCCGAAATGGATTAGAATCAGGTGATATTTCATGTAGAGATAGTATTCGGTTTCGGAGTTTAGAAGATGACTTAATTGACGATCTACGCTGGCAAGACAAGCAAAATTTAATGGTTGAGAATAATTTAACCGCCTTAGATTGCCCAATTGAAGAACATTTAAGCTCACTCGAACAAAAGCTTGAAGACCGAATTGAGCAAGTTAATCGGCGAATTGCTGATGGAGAGAATGAACACTTTGAGATTAAAAAGCGTGGTAAGCAAGTTCGGTGGAATCTTTTATATCCTCAAGGTGTAGATCTAATCAATTCTCCCTTTTTCGATGGCTTAAAACAAGTTGACATTGGAGAGATATTAAATTTCACAGATCGAAATTGCCATTTTATCAAAGCTTTTGAACATGTACTAGGGCGTTATCAAAAGCAATCGCTAGAAAAAGATGTCATTATTGCTTGTCTGATTGCTTGGGGTAATAATATGGGTATGGGTCGAATGGGTCAAGTTTCCGACATCAATTATCAGCTACTTGCTAGCACTTCAGACAATTTCATTCGGCTAGAGACACTGAATGAGGCAAATGATTTGATTAGTAATGCTATTGCCGAATTATCGATCTTCCATCATTATGATATTGATAGCACGATTCATTCTAGTAGCGATGGGCAGAAGTTTGAGGCTCGGATTAATACAATTAATTCCCGCCACTCGCCTAAGTATTTTGGATTGAAGAAGGGTGTTGTCTCGTACACGTTAGTTGCTAATCATATTCCGGTTAATGCCAGAATTATTGGAGCAAATGAGCATGAGAGCCATTTTGTATTTGATATTTTATTCAATAATACGACTGATATTCAGCCGGAAATTCATTCAACCGATACCCACGGTACAAATGAGATTAATTTCGCTGTTCTGAATTCATTTGGGTATCAATTTGCTCCCCGTTATAAAGATATACATGACAAGGTTACTAAATCTTTATATGGATTTAAGCATCCTAGTAATTACGAGGGTGTGATTAAGCCAATTCGTAAAATCAATACTGAATTAATTGTGGAGGAGTGGGAGAATATTCAACGAATTATGGTTTCACTGGCGGTAAAGGAGACTACCCAAAGCATTATTGTTGGTAAGCTCAGTGCTTATGCTCGAAAGAATAAGACTAGACGGGCTTTGTGGGAATATGACAATATTTTGAAAAGTTTATATTTGCTTGACTATATTGATTCTTTACCGTTACGTCAAAATGTTCAACGAGCGTTGAATCGGGGTGAAAGTTATCATCAATTGCGTCGAGCTATCTCTTATGCTAATTTTGGCAAATTACGCTTTAAGTCTGAGTTAGAGCAACAACTTTGGAGCGAATGTGGACGATTAATCGCTAACTGTATTCTTTATTATAATGCCAGTATCTTGTCTAATGTTCTTGCCCATCGAGAGGATACTAATGATGTTCAAGGAGTTGAAGTATTGAAACAGATTTCTCCTGTTGCTTGGCAGCATATCAATTTGTATGGTCGCTATGAGTTTAGAAAATGTGCTCAACCGATCGATCTTGAGGATATTGTCCGTCAGTTAACTCAATCCCCATCTCACTAATTTTTCGAGGGTTGATGAAATACCCTCGCTTTTTGGGGAGTGTCTATTTTCACCTCAAAATAGTAGCTCTAGTATATAAATCTGCTTATTCCCTCTTTTCGAGGGTTTGTACAAAGTGCGATTCGTTTAACTGAAATCAGCCCAATAAAAGGGTTTGAAGGATAGTTAGCTAGATTCTTAGGAATCTTGACAACTTGATGTTGATAGAGGTGAAAGCCCTCTCCTAGAGAGTGTTCTAGTGAAAGCATAACCCCTACGGTAGCGACTAGTCCTCAATCCGTAAAGCGGGGTTAAAAGCTCTCAAACTGTCAGCCTAAGATGGTGGCGAGCAAGCAAGTACCCATGATGACGAACAGGAATCCCTTCCAAAAGACCGTTAAACCCACCCAGCGCAATCAGGCTGAATCGCTGGAGCCAAAAGGCAATAGTCAGAGGTTGAATGATTTTGCAGCATTCAACAACACCTCCAATTTGACTCGGTTTATTAGGGACATCTAAAGGTACAACCAATCAGCACCAGGAACGAAGTAATCTCATCAACGCTCTCTCTTTGAGTAGGTGCTAACCGGATGCTAGATGAGACAGGATTTCAGAAAAAGCCAATGCTAAAACGTAATGTTTTAGATACGCCCACTTCTGGACAGTGATTTAAACGGAAAAGCTACCAAGTAGAGTTGAATGTCTAAAACATATCTGGTTGAAAAACTGAATAATGTGGAATGGTCACAAATCAATTGGCGTAAAGTTGAAAGATATGTGTTTAAGCTCCAAAAGCGGATTTTCCAAGCATCTCGTGATGGCAATATTAAATTAGTTCGCAAATTACAGAGAACATTGACACGTTCATACTATGCTAGTTTACTAGCTACCAGACAGATTACACAAGATAATTCAGGTAAGAAAACTGCCGGAATAGATGGAATTAAATCCATCACGCCAAAGCAGAGGCTCATTCTTGCCCAAAATTTGAACCTGAAATCTAAACCATTACCAGCCCGCAGAATTCTAATTCCTAAGCCTAATGGTGAACAACGTCCTCTTTCTATCCCAGTAATGAGAGATAGAGTCTGTCAAGCCTTAGTAAAACTAGTATTAGAACCTGAATGGGAGGCTAAATTCGAGCCAAACTCATTCGGATTCCGTCCAGGAAGATCGCCCCATGATGCTATCGAAGCAATATTTAACAGTATTAAATGCAAACAAAAGTTTGTACTAGATGCTGATATTAGTAAATGCTTTGACAGAATTAATCATGACTATCTGCTAAGTAAAATCAACACATCGCCTACGCTCAGACGTGCTATTAAAGCATGGTTAAAAGCTGGTTGGGTGTTTGAAGGTAAACGAGAAAAATCAGATGTCGGCACACCACAAGGTGGAGTCATATCACCACTCCTAGCCAACATAGCACTTCATGGAATGGAAAATAGGATAACGCAATTAGCGAACTCTTTGAAAGGGGATAAATCCAAAAATCGTACCAGCTTGACATTTGTTAGGTATGCTGATGACTTTGTTTGTCTCCATCCAAACCGAGAAGTAATAGATAGAGCTAAAGCCATATTAATAGATTGGTTGGATGAAGTAGGGTTAGAACTTAGTGAATCAAAGACTCGAATTTCCAGTACTGCTGATGGATTTAACTTTTTAGGTTTTAATATCCGCCAGTACCAAGTCGGGAAATATCATAGTGGTAAATCTACTAATGGAGAACCACTAGGTTATAAGACACTAATCAAACCAGCTCAGGAAAAAGTTAAGAAACATTATGATAAAATTGCCGACATCATTAGTCGTCATAATTCATCACCTCAAAAGGTACTAATTTCAAAACTTAATCCGATAATTCGAGGCTGGGCAAATTACTACTCTTCTGGAGTTAGTAAGAAAACCTACTCTAAGTTAGACCATCTAATTTGGCAACGTCTGAAAAGATGGTGTGAACGTCGTCATCCCAAGAAATCAGTTACCTGGGTTCTGAAAAAATACTTCAAGTCTGTCGGTGATAGAAATTGGGTATTTGGGGATAAAGAATCGACTCTTCTAACCTACTCTGAAACTCCAATCATTAGACATATTAAGGTCAAGGGTGAGAAGTCACCTTATGATGGAGAATTGGGCTATTGGGCTGGGCGTTTAGGGAAACATCCTGAATTATCAGCAAGAGTTTCAAAGATCTTGAAAAAACAGAAAAATAAATGTAATCACTGCGGATTAATTTTCAGAGATGGTGATGTTTGGGAAGTTGACCATATCATTCCTAAATCATTAGGTGGGAAAAACTGGGATAATAACCTCCAACTATTACACCGTCATTGCCATGACACGAAAACAGGTTTAGATGGAAGTCTCAATCTGGGACGTACCCATAACAAGGGTTAAATCATTGAGGAGCGCAGTGAGGTGAAAGTCTCATGCTGCGTTTTGTAGACAAGTGGTTCCCGCGAGGGAATCGCTTAGTTTAACAAACCCCCAATACAAAAATTTTATCGTTCATCTGTACTATTCTCTTCAAGATTAAATTAACATCTCTGACTGATTCACCTCAAACATAACCTCGATCGATCGAGTTGTCGGTATGAAAAAGTAACAAAAAGTGACTAGTTTCTTGCTGGGAATATTAAGTAATGTCAAGCACTGGCTGCACAGCTTACGAGTGATATCGATCGATCCTTGGTGTGCAGCAGATCCCCGACTTTTCCGAAAAGTCGGGGATCTGGATTGGCTGGGGGCGAGAAATTCAGATCGATCGATATACCCACTCATCTGGTCACAGCATTAATTTTGTTATAATGATTTGTACCAATACTTGAAGATCTATGCCATCTAAAAGTTATCCCATTAGTCCAGCTAAAATCGGTAGTCAAGACGGGTTTCGCCTGCCAAAAGCCTTCTCTCACGACCATCCCCACTTGGTGACAGCCAAAGGTCATATTGAAATGATCTCGGAGAACACCTTCCTAGTGCATCTAGAACCCGATCGATCGCTAGAAGCTGACCTAGACGACGATGAAAGCGTGATGATGAAGCTGTTCCTGGATTCCCTGCTAAAGTTTGCGATATCTTCACCGGATTCCCTTACTCTCTACACCCAGCAAATGGCTGACGAGATGGATGAATTACTGGCTGGTGTCGTTGTGGATGAAGATGAATGAACCCATTCAATGCTAATGGTTGGACAATTCTGTTCTACACCGACTTTCAGCTTCAATGGGCGGAATTAACCGCCAAGGTCGTCAAACTGAAATCGAAATTAGAGCCTAAAGATTTTGCCACCCATCCCGATGTTAAACTGCTCAAAGCACTCGATTCGGGCATCAGGGACAAAATCTCTGTAGATCCCTTTGCCAGTTATTTTTCACTGCGAAAGCCACTCCAGCAATATGGTCGGCTCAAGAAAATGGGGCTGCCACAACGCTATCGGCTATTTTTTAGAGCCTTTGCCGAGCGACGAGTGATTATTGTGCTGTGGCTTGGTTTTCCGCGCAAAGAAGGCGACCGCCGCGACTGTTATCAGGTTTTCTCAAAGATGGTTGCTAATGGCAAACTACCTGACTCTTATGAGTCACTGGTAAATGCATTCGACCTAGAGGATGAAATCATTGCTGAAACTGAGTTAGAAGAAGAGATCTATGAGATCGATCCATGTACGGCTTTAGCAGAGGATGAAATATAGCTTCTGTTGGTATCCTCGATCCTTGGTGTGCAGCAGATCCAAAGGCTTTTCGGAAAAGTCGGGGATCTGGATTAGCTGGTGGCGATCGAAAAACTCGACTTTGGACATTTACGAGTTTGCTCCGTTTGGGCGGCAGCAAGGGTTCAGTAAATAACGTCAAGCTCTGGCTGCACAGCGCATGGGTGAGATCGATCGCACGATCGAGAACCATTACCTATGACCAATCGAGCTACACTACAGATCGTTCTGACGATCGACGGCACAAATATTTGCATTGAAAGGGCTATCTATTCGATTCAGCGTTGCTGAGGCTACGCCAACGCGCCTAATTTTCGGAGTTTTTCAATCGTCTTTTGGACATCTGCCGTTTCTCCTTCTTCTCGATAAAACTTGACAGCTTGCCGATAATCTTGAATTGCTCCAGCTCGATCTTGCATTTTCTGTTCTTTTAAATCAGCGCGCTCGGCATAAGCCTCAGCAAACTTAGGCGATATAGCAATCGCCTGATTAAAGTCAGCTAAAGATCCTGGCATATCATTGAGCTTAAATCCTTTCAAAAACCCACGATTTTTGTAAGCCATAGCATGACGGTTCGGAAATAATTCAATCGCCTTGCTATAGTCAGCCAATGCTCCCGATATATCATTGAGTTTATGGTATTTCAACTCAGCGCGATTGTTGTAAGCATTAGCATGTTTAGGATCTAGCTCGATCGCCTTGTTATAATCAACCAACGATCCCGATACATCATTGAGTTTGTTCGACTTCAGATAAGCACGAGCGTAGTAAACTTCAGCAAATTTAGAATCTAACTCGACCGCTTTGTTATAGTCAGTCAATGCTCCCGATACATCCTTGAGTTTGTTCGACTTCAGATCGGCGCGATTTTTGTAAGCTAATGCAAGTTTAGGATTTAATTCGATCGCTTTGTTGTGGTCAGCTAATGCTCCCGATACATTCTTGAGCCAGAATCCTTTCAATCGAGCGCGATTGGTGTAGGCTCTAGCAAGCTTAGGATCTAACTCGATTGCCTTGTTATAATCAGTCAATGCGCCTGAGCTATCGTTAAGTTTAAATACCTTCAAGAAACCGCGATTGTAGTAAGCTTCAGCAAATTTAGGATCTAACTCGTTGGCGGAGTCTCTGTGAAGGAGAATCGCCTTGTTATAGTCAGCCAATGCGCCTGAGCTATCGTTAAGTTTGAATCCCTTTAAGAAACCGCGACTGTAATAAGCGTTAGCCAATTTAGGATCTAATTCAATCGCTTTATGGCATTGTGCTTTCGCTGGCTCGATCTTGTCTTGTCTGGCAAATGCTTCACAGAGGTTACGATAAGCATCAGCGTTATTTGGTTGAAGTTGAATGACCTGTTGCCAGATTGTTTCTGCTTTGTCCCAATCTCGATCTCTTATTGCCGTTTGACCTTGCTGGATAAGTTGCGCTGGGTTTACTGTATCTTTATTGCCTAGTGAACCATCCGCTTGCCTATTGGCAGTAACAGGATATTTCACTTCATTGGCACGAGCAGAAATCTCCGTTGATGCTGTAAAAAATACTAATGTTGTTGTCGCGATCGTCATCAATCCAAGGCAAGCTAAATTCAGTGAGTTAGATTTCATTATGAGTATTAAGTCAATCTAGACAAGGGGTGGGGTAAAGAGGCGATCTATTTAGTTGTTAAACAGAAAGAAGCTGGGATATATTTTCCTGTTTTGTTCAGAGATTAGATCTAACGATCGAAACAAATAATTCCTATTTACTTGATGTCGATCTTTTCTGTCGATCGGCACCTGTAATCTTCGTGCTTGTACTTTTTTTCGATAAATACTGTTTCAAGTTTGCAAGATTGTTGTGAGCTTCAGCATATTGAGTATTTAATTCGATCGCCTTGCGATAGTCCGTCAATGCGCCTGCGCTATCATCGAAAGTGAAGAACTTTAAATCGGCACGATTTTTGTAGCTCCAAGCATCTAGAGGATTTAATTCGTTGGCGGAGCCTCTCTGAAGGAGAATCGCCTTGCTATAGTCAGCCAATGCTCCCTCGCGATCGTTGAGATTGAAGAACTTCAGATCGGCGCGACTCTTATACTTCCCCGCAAGTTTAGAATTTAACTCGATTCCAAGTTTAGAGTTAAACTCAATTGCTTTGCTATAGTCAGCTAATGCTCCCGATAGATCGTTAACATTTTTTTCCTTGAGATCGCCGCGATTTTTGTAAGCTGATGCAAGTTTAGGATTTAATTCGTTGGCGGAGCCTCTCTGAAGGAGAATCGCCCGATTATAGTCAGCTAATGCTCCAGATATATCGTTAGCAAGGGACTTCAAAAAACCGCGATTGTTATAAGTATTAGCCTCTTTAGTATTTAACTCATTAGCAGAGCCTTGGTAAGGGAGACTCGTCCGATCGTTCTGTGCTAACGATCCAGGTAGATTGTGAGGATTTAACTTAGTCTCCCAAAGTTGGATCGTGCCTTTGCTACCAATACTAACAAGTGTTTTGCCATCAAGAGCAAATCCCAAAAATAGATTTTCTCCTTCATTCTGTGCGATCGTTTTACCAATCTCTTTACCATTTTTTAGATCCCAAAGCTGAATCGTACCGTCACTCTTGGCACCTGCAATCACTTGGCTATCGGGACTAAATGCTAAATAGGTGTAAGATGAATCTAATCGATCGGGTAATCGATGTAATCGATCGCCTGTTGTCGATTGCCAAACTTGTAAATCTCCCCGATTGCTGACAGCGATCGATTTACCATCAGGACTGAAAGCGGTCGTCATACTTTCGGAGAATTCTTTAAAGATTCGATCGCGCTCATCTCGTCGATCGCGATCGGGGAATGACAAAGCAATTGGCTCTTTTTTAGAGTCAATTTCCTGAGTCGCAAAATTGAAAGTGGAAAAAACTTTAATGCCATCCGTAGTATCGATCGCCAAACAATGCTTGCAGAGTATTTCGCCAAATCTTTCTCGATCTATTCCTTTAATTACTTTACCTGTTTTGACATTCCAAAACTTGGGTTTGTTGTTATTACTACTGACCAATAAATTACCATCGGCACTAAACTTGAGTAAGTCATCACCATTGCTAGCTGAACTTGAAGAGAACGAGAAAGGAAAGTTGCGAGAACTTGATTCCGATCGCTCTAAGATACCAGATTGCTTTCCTGTCGAAAGATCCCAAATTTGAATTGCATAACCTGATGTACTTTTAATACTTGATGAAGAATAGCCGCCAAAGCTACAACCCCAGCTAAAAGTACCACTACCACTATTCGATTGACAGCCTGATGGGGTAGTATTTTCAGAGTTGATATCTAATCCCGAACTTTTAGTAACAACGGTTTGCAAGTCGGGACTAATAGCAATAGATTTAATCGTGGCATAGTTATCATCTAAAAGTGCAAAGGTTTTGCTTGCTCCTGTTGCTAGATTCCAGACTTGCAATTTACCCCGACTACTGGTGACAAGAGTTTTGCCATCACGACTGAGATCGGCAGCATCAATCGGTGATTTTGCATTTAGACTCTGTAATAATTTAATACTGGGTTGAGATGACGGAGCAACATTTTCGGCTTGAGGCGCGACAGTTGTTTGAGCGATAACAGGTAGACTAGCGTTAATGTAGCAGAAACTAATTAAAAGTGTTGTTAAATATTGGTTCATTGTTTCGGTATTTGGATTGATTCGAGATTTATTCAACCGAACAGCACAAAACTTGACACGATAATTCAAAGTCTAGGCAGATAGTGTCTAGTCTTTATGCAATCGCGATCGATGAGAGTTGCTAGAGTATCAGCGATTGAAACCATCCTGGCGGATACGCTCCGCGAGTGCCGCTAATGTTGCCTAGTCCGCACAGGCTAACTAGGCATTTCGAGAAGCGGTTTCTAACTGTTTGAATTACAACGAGAACCTTAGAGTATTATTTAGATGGAAGGAACAGTTCTCCAATACCTCCAATCACTTTTTTAAGCGCATTATTGCGCTCTGCTCGATCGTCCTCCGCTTTTCGATCGGCTGTGGCTTTAGCAGCCTGTTCTCGTTCTTCTTGTGCTGCGGCTTGAGCTTTTTCAGCAGCGTCACGGTAGACTTGTGCTTCGGCTTGGGCAGCTTTCTGAGCTGCTTCGGCTTGGGCAACTTTCTCATCTGCTGCGGCTTGGATCGCTTTCTGATCTGCGTCGGCTTGGGCAGCTTTCTGAGCTGCTTCGGCTTGGGCGGCTTGAAGAGCTTGTTTTTCTTTAAGTTCTTTTACAGCTCGTGCATCAATTTCTGCTTGTGAAGGCCCTGTAATGCCGCTAGGGATGCGCCGATTGCAGAACGGGTTCCACTTGCTACAGGCATTTGCTTTGCTTGCACTGCCCAGCATTAAAGTTGGGATAAAAATAATTGAAAGTAAGACGATCGAAACTTTTGAATTTTTCATAACTTTTCTCCGAAAAAGTATAATATTGCTATAAATTAAACGCTGGCACACTCGTCGCTCCATTTAGACTCATCTCTGGAATAATCATTTACAGTTGCGCTAGCATTTTGACCAGTGTTGGCTCTCCCGAAATAACCATCATCAAATCCACGACTAAATTCTCCGCCACCACTACGAGCCGCGTACTTGTCCCCCTTCCGTGCATTCATCTGACCTTCTCCATACCCATCAGCATAAGCACGTGGATGATTGGCTGTATCATGGTATGTTCGGGTGACTGTATTCTTTTGTTCGTAGCATACTGCTGTTATCTGTTTGTCAGTATCCTTTTTCAACTTGATATTCCGAACATCAGATCGACTACGTAGAGTTTCCATAATTAGTTTCACTGCCTCTAGTTCTGGATTAGCGGCACTATTACTAGGCATAACGAGGATCTGGGCAAGTACGCTATTAGCCATACCGATCGAGATGAGCGCAAATGTCCCTGCTAGCAAGGATTGTCTGAATATTTGAGTGGAATTTTTGGGCAACATCTAAACTAAGGTTGTCGGAGCGGTGGACTAAATTACAATCTATGACTAGATTCATTTCAAAGATAACCTCGCTCGATCGAATCGTCGGTATGAAAAAGTAACAAAAAGTGACTAATTATCCTTAAAACATGTAAAATTTCTCACATTCAACCTTGGTGTGCAACAGAACCCCGACTTCTCTAAAGAAGTCGGGGTTCTGGATGCTGGTGGCGGGTAATCCCATATACTGAGCAGAGCAACAGTAGTTGAATATGTCTCAATTTCCCCACGACGAATTCGCCAAAAATTTATTTGAATTACTACTCACACCCTTTGGTGGTGTAGAGATCGAACGCGGCGTGCAGCCAGAAGCAAAAGCCGTAGACATCTATTTTCAGCCGTCTAAACCTCTTCCCCACGACCACAATATCGGTCTGCTTGCCCGTTGTATTACTCAACCCGCTATCTTTGAACCTTTTCGCAATCCCGTCGGTGTTGGCGAGATCCAGATGTGTATCGCCAAATTGTTTGAGATTCAACAAGAATTAACCAGAGAGCGGAAACGACTCAAACAGCCAGATCTAGCGGAAGTTAAACCGCACTTATGGATTCTCACGCCGACTTTAGCCGCCCCGACTTTGGCGGGATTTGGGGCGATAGATCGGGTAGAAACTTGGGGACAGGGCGTATATTTATTACCCGTTCATTTCCAGACAGGGATTATTGTCATTCATCAGTTACCCCGCACGCCTGAGACGTTGTGGTTTCGGTTGATGGGGCGGGGAACGGTGCAGGAAAATGCAATTAGTGAAGTCGCTGGTTTGCCCGCAAATAGTCCTTATAAAGGTAATGCTTTAGATTTATTTTTATCGCTTAAAATGGAACTAGAGTCGAAACAAAGTATCGAGCCAGAGGAGCGAAATTTAGCCATGAGACTATCTGCACTGTATATCGAGAAGATTCAAGAGGCTCAACAAGTTGGTCGCCAGGAGGGTCGCACAGAAGAGGGACAGGCTTTAATTCTGCGGCAATTGACTAGACGAGTGGGAAATGTATCGATCGAGGCGGAAATTCAGGTTAAGGCTTTATCTCTGGCGCGATTAGAGGAGTTGGGTGAAGCTTTGTTAGATTTCACCCAGATGGGTGATTTGTTGGCTTGGTTGAATTTGAATGAATAATTAGATCGATCGTCCAGTCGCAATTCTAGTGGGGTGCCACATCCCCGACATCTTGCGAGAAGTCGGGGATGTGGGTTAACCAATTGTGCTTTTTTAACTAGCTCAACCTAATCACATTTTCCATTACGCTTCTCATTTCTGCCATACTTAAAGTAGTGATCTATTGCCGCAGAATAATTACTAGCTCCAAGTGCTGTTTGCAAATCTGGATATCTGTTCAGGTAGCATTTTGGACTGAAATCAGGATGACCTTGCCGACCTTCACGAATACCATTCTCGCCCCAATGCCTGACGGCTTTGGAACAGTTTTTTTGTCCAAAAGCTGCCTGTAAATCTGGATAAGAATTTAGATAATAACTCACATCAAAGACAGGTGAACTTGCACGACATTCTTTGATTCCATTCTCAATCCAATGTTTCTTGAGAGCCGAAGGATCGTAGTTAAAGGCTTTACGTAAGTCATCGTAACGATCGGTGTAATAGATAGGATCGATAACACTCCTTTGCACGATCCAATTATTAGTTTCTATAGCCCATTGTGACCAAGGTATTGCTTTTGGAGGACATGGTTCTAGTCCTAACAGTCCACATCCTGCTGATGCAGGCAACGCAAATATTAAGCTCGATGTAGCAGTTCCTAATATTGAAATCAGAGCACCGATTGTGGCCACAACCTTCACTTTATTGGCAGAATTCATATAAATAAGTTTCTTGGTGGAAACGGGGCTGAACATCACTTTACCTCCAACCCGATCGAGTCGTCAGTATGAAAAAGTAACAAAAAGTGAGTAGTTGTCCTGTCAGAATATTAATTAATGTAAATCTTGAGCTGCAAAGATACCCGACTTCTCGGTGAAGTCGGGTATCTGAGGGGATCTGAAGGTCGCCCGATCGAGCTATACTACTTCTATCTCACTACAGGTCGCCCCTACATGACCGGACAAGAAGCTCTCAGAATCATCGATCGATTGCTAGAACAACATCAACGCGGATCGCTCAAAACGATTCAAGCAGCGATCGTGTCGCAAGTCTGGAAGGGTGATTCTTATAAGACGATCGCCAGGGAGCTAGGTTACGAGTCGGAATATATCAAGCAGGCTGCATCCCATTTGTGGCAATTGCTCTCGGAGATCGTGGGGCAAAAAGTTTCAAAAAGTAATCTCTGTTCGATTCTTCAGCGTTACCAAACATCTTTGACGATTACCAATTGGGGCGATGCAATCGATGTATCCCACTTTTATGGTAGGGAAACTAACTTAGAAACCTTGCGCGATTGGGTCGTAGATTGTCGTTGTCGGGTGGTGGGAATTTTTGGCTGGGGTGGGATTGGTAAGACGGCTCTCTCGGTGAAACTGGCGCGACAGTTGGAGTCTCAGTTTGAATATATCATCTGGCGGAGTTTGCGACAGGCGATCGATCCCAAAGATTTGCTAGATGAGATTTTGCCGATTTTGGTTGGTGCTGAAGTACAGGAGAGTTCGATCGATCTATTGATGCAGCAATTGCGCCAAAAACGCTGTCTGCTGGTATTTGATAATGTTGAGTCGATTTTGCAAGCTGGCGATCGCAATGGCTGCTACCTGGCTGGTTATGAGGGCTATGGGGAGATTTTTCAGCGCGTCAGTGACGAAAGCCATCAGAGTTGTTTGGTGATGACGAGTAGGGAAAAACCTCAGGGTATGACTGTACGCGAAGGTGCTCATTTACCCGTTAGATCGCTGCAACTCTCTGGACTGATGGTTGCTGATGCTCACCATATTTTAATCGATAAGGGCTTGGAATCGCCCGCGATCGACAGAGAAAATCTGATCGATTACGTGTTTGGCAATCCCCTCGCGCTCAAGCTAGTCGCAACCACAGTTCAAAACCTGTTTGGTGGAGATATTCAGGCATTTTTAGCCGCAGGTACGGGGGTATTTAGCAATCTCCAGGATTTGTTGGCGGAACAATTCGACAGGTTTTCACCCTTGCAACAGCAGGTGATGTACTGGTTGGCGATTAATCGAGAAGGCGTTACTCCGGCGCGGTTGCAAGCAGAATTTTTGCCCGCGATAACTTTACCCACATTATTAGCAACTCTAGAAACATTACACGATCGATCGTCGATCGAAACTACCGAGCGGGGTTTGACTCAGCAACCCGTGATTATGGAGTATGTCACCCAACGTTTGATTGGGCAGATCGAGCGAGAACTTATTATGGGAGAATTGGAGCTATTTAACACCCATGCTCTGATTGAAGCGCACACCCAAGATTACCTGCGGGATGCCCAAATTCAACTAATTTTGCAGCCTTTAATCGATCGATTATTAACGCATTTTACACAAGCGGAGATCTTTACCCCCCCAACCCCCCCTTTCCAAGGGGGGGCTTTACTCCCTCCCCTTGGAAAGGGGAGGGCTGGGGTGGGTGATCGGGACTCCGCATCACCTCCAGCAGACTTGTTGGTACGCGGTAGCTTGGAAAGGCTGGCTCTTACTCCCTCCCCTTTCCAAGGGGAGGGCTGGGGTGGGGTAAAAATCTCCGCCACAACTCAACTAGAACAGCACCTGTACAAAATACTCACCACCTTACACCATCAGCCCTCTGAATCAACTGGTTATGCAGCGGGAAACCTGCTGAATTTATTTTGTCACCTCAAAACCAATCTTCAAGGCTACGATTTCTCGCACCTCTCGATTCGTCAAGCCTACCTGCTGAATACAACCTTGCACAATGTTAATTTTACAGGGAGCCACATCAGTCAAACTGTCTTTGCGGAAACCTTTGGTGGTGTAGTAGGTATCGCTTTTAGTCCAGATGGTGAATATCTAGCAACTAGCGATACCAAGGGCGATATTCAGATTTGGGATGCTAAAACACTCACGAAACACGCCAATTGTCAAGGGCATCAACACTGGACTTGGGCGATCGATTTTAGTCCAGATGGTCAATATCTCGTCAGCGGTAGCGATGATGGTACTGTGAAATTGTGGGATGTCGCAACGGGTGAATGTTTGCGGACATATATAGGACATACCTTTTCAGTTAATACGATTAGTTTTAGCCACGATGGAAAAATTATTGCTAGTTCCTCCCAAGATAGTACTATTCGACTCTGGCGGACGTTTCCTGGTAGCTCAAATCCCGAAATTCAGACCTTAGTTGGGCATAATGGGCGGGTATGGTCGATCGCTTTTAGTCCTGACGATCGTACCATAGTTAGCGGTGGCGAGGATCTGACGGTGCGGTTGTGGGATGTGGCGACGGGCGAATGTGTGCCTGTGTGGGAGGCTCATGCAGGTTGGGTGCGGTATGTAGCCTTTAGTCCTGATGGTCGATCGATCGCTACCGCTAGTTACGATCGATCGATTAAAATTTGGGATGTTAGCAACCAAAACCCCCGACTCCTGGGAGAAATCGGGGATTTGTGTACCCACACATTAATCGGACATCAACAGCCGGTTAGCTCGATCGCATTTAGTCCAGATGGACAACAATTAGTTAGTAGTAGTTTCGATAAAACTATCAAACTTTGGGACGTAAATAACGGTAAATGCCTGAAAACTCTGCTCGGTCATAATAGCCGCATTTGGATGGTAGCTTTTCATCCCAATGGTCAACAACTTGCCAGTGGTAGCGATGATAATAATACTAAAATCTGGGATTTAAAACAAGGACGCTGCATTAATACGATCGTCGGACATACGAATGCGATTTTATCTCTCGATTTGAGTCCAGATGCTAATTATTTAGCCAGTGGGAATGAAGATAATACCATCAAAATATGGGATGTAAAGCAGGGAACTATCACCCAAATCTTACGAGGACATACTAATCGAGTTTGGTCTGTCAAATTTAGTCCTGACGATCGTTTATTAGCTACTGGAAGTGCTGACTATACTATCAAACTATGGGATTGGAAAACAGGTAATTGCGTCCAAACCTTCAAAGGACATAAGAGTTGGGTGTGGCGGGTGGTATTTAGTCCTAATGGTCAAACATTAGCGAGTAGTAGTTATGACCAAACAGTAAAAATTTGGGATGTCAAGACAGGATCGTGTTTGAAAACGATCGAAGGACATACTAGCCCAGTCATTTACACCGATTTTAGTCCTGATGGTAAACTACTGGCAAGTTGTGAATTTGCTGGTATTATTAAACTCTGGAATTTCTCATCTGGCGAATGTTCTCAAACCTTGCGCGAACATAAAAATAGTGTTTGGTCAGTTACCTTTAGTTCAGATGGCAAGTGGTTAGTTAGTTCTAGTTATGATGAGACAATTAAACTTTGGTCGGTAGAAACAGGTGAATGCTTGCGAACATTTGTCGGACACCGAGGGCCAATTCTCAGCGCAAAATTTAGCAACGACAACCGATTTATTATTACTGGTGGAGTCGATCGATCTCTCAAAGTATGGGATATTCAAAGTGGTGAATGTCTTCACCATCTGACTGGTCATAGTGGCTTAATTTATACTCTCGATGTTGGCACTGTTAAATTGCCAGACATGGAGTCTTCTAAGCATGTCGCTTTTACTGGTAGCCTAGATGAAACTATTAAAATTTGGGATCTAAAAACAGGCGAATGTCTCGCCACCTGGAAATCGCTCCATCCCTACGAAGGAATGCAGATCGATAAAATTCAAGGATTGACAAAAGCACAGCGAGCAACTTTACAGGCTTTGGGTGCAATTAATAAATAAAATCCCCGATTTCTCTAAGAAATCGGGGATTTTAGGGGGATCGTTAATTTAGCAGAATTTGGGCATACTCAGATTAATAAGTATTACCAAACGAGATCGAACATGGCTAAATTAGCAAGTGCGAATGAATATGCAGTATATCTGCTACTATCAGGAGGTCATCGGGAGGAAGTCCGGTTTCCCACAGTCCAAGAGTTTCAAAAATGGTATAGTAATGAACTGATGCCAAAATCCAGCTCCAGTGACTTTATTACGGTACCCCTGAAAAATAGCCAAGGTGAGTACATGCTAATCCGTCCTAGCTGTGTAGAGGCGATTCGGATCGAACCCGTATTTGCATCTAGTGTCGATCGCGACTATTAATCTAGGGGTTGGTTTTTAGATTTTAGGCTTGAGAGGGTGTCCAGATGGAAATTTGAACCCTCTATGGTTGTTAAGTTATCAGCACGATCGGCGAATCACGATCGAATAGACGATAGCAGATGGAAACACGATCTCCCCAACTCTCGTCACAGATTTTAATGTCACCGCATCACTTAATATTACTTCATGATTACAACACTGGTTTTACTCTCCTTGAATCTAGGTATCGCGCTAGGATTCGATCGGCAAATCCCCCTAAAGTTACAAGCTGAACCTGCCGCGAATATCCAAGCCAATCGGGGTACCAGCAATTATGAGGAAACGTCGATTGGCTTTGACGATCAACTCTGGGGTAAGTTTGGTGACAAAGCGGCAATGCTCAAATCGATCGATAATAGTCTCCGTTATTTAGAGACACCCGCAGCGACAAAAGCATATCAAAATTATCCCGTTCAGAGTATTAGTCGCGATCGAGTACGGCGTTCCCTGGTCAGATTTCGTCAACTAGTCAATACTAGTGGTTCCGCTGTCGAACTTCAAGCAGCAGTGAAAAAGGAATTTGTGTTCTACCAGTCGATTGGTAAAGATAATAAAGGCACCGTCACCTTTACTGGCTACTACGAACCAATTTATCAAGCTAGCCGCAAACAAACGGCGGAATTTAAGTACCCACTCTACAAATTACCTGCGGACTTTAGCACTTGGAAAGATCCCCAGCCCGAACGTGTCATGCTAGAGGGCGCAGATGGTCTCCAAGGCGCGACAGGACCACTAGCTGGGAATGAGATTTTCTGGATGCGCGATCGATTTGAAGCGATCCTCGTCCAGATTCAGGGTTCTGCCGAACTCAATCTTCCTGATGGGAGTAAAACCACAGTCGGTTTTGCGGGCGGTACGAATTTTGCTTACAGTAGCATCGGCAAAGAACTCGCAAAAGATGGTAAGGTTACACCCAGTCAGCTCACGCTCCCTGGCATCATCCGCTACTTCCGCGATAATCCCCAAGAGTTAAACGCTTATATTCCCCGCTACAAACGTTTCATCTTTATGAAGGAAACCTTCAACGGTGAGGCGATGGGCAGTATTAATGTCCCAGTTACGCCGGATCGATCGATCGCCACAGATAAGTCGATGATGCCTCCTGGCGCACTGGCTCTAGTTCATACCGAACTTCCCTATGC
Source organism: Chamaesiphon sp. VAR_48_metabat_135_sub (assembly GCF_031418915.1). Lineage (NCBI taxonomy): Bacteria > Bacillati > Cyanobacteriota > Cyanophyceae > Gomontiellales > Chamaesiphonaceae > Chamaesiphon > Chamaesiphon sp. VAR_48_metabat_135_sub. The sequence continues at coordinate 19,852 of NZ_JANOJV010000271.1, forward strand.
CAGTAACGGTCGAGCGATCCAACAAAAATTGGTCAGTCGTTATGTCTTGGATCAAGATACCGGTAGTGCAATTACTGGCCCAGGACGGGTAGACTATTTCATGGGTACTGGTAAAATAGCTGGCGATCGTGCTGGTGTTACTGGCGGTCCCGGACAACTTTATTATCTGTTGTTGAAAAGCTAATATTTATTGCTGTTTAAGGTGGGGTTTGCTTTGTGCATTTTCATGGACGGGAAACCCGTCTCGACAAATGCATCCGCTAAATCCCCATCCTAAAAACCCCGCTTTCAACTTACTTGTCAGTCACCAAACATCGAATTGCTTCGAGTAAACCTCTGGCTTTATTTAGCGTTTCCTCATACTCCGTCACCGGATCTGAATCCGCAACTAATCCCGCACCTGCTTGTACGGATACCGTATGATTCCCCGCGCCATCAGGACGAACTACCATCGTCCGCAACGTAATCGCGGTATTTAATTGACCCTCAAAATCATAATAACCATAGACTCCCGAATAAGCACCCCGCCGACAGCCTTCTAAATTGTGGATGATTTCCAGCGCGCGAATTTTCGGTGCGCCGCTGACTGTACCCGCCGGAAAACAAGCCTTGAGCAAATCCCAGGCGGTTTTATCTGGGGCGAGTTGTCCGACAGCATTACTGACAATGTGCATCACATGAGAATAACGCTCGATCGTCATTAATTTATCGACTACTACCGTCCCACTTTTGCAAACTCGTCCTAAATCGTTACGTCCCAAGTCTACTAACATCACATGTTCGGCGACTTCCTTGGTATCAGCCAGCAATTCTAGTGCTAGGGCATCATCCTCTTCTGGTGTTTGTCCCCGCCGACGGGTACCAGCCAGAGGGCGCAGGGTTGCTTTGAGTGTACCATCTCGATCGAGATCTGCTCGAACCATCACTTCAGGGCTAGAACCGATAATCTGCCAATCCCCAAAATTGAAATAAGCCATATAGGGAGAGGGATTGACCAAGCTTAACGATCGATAAAGATCGAAAGGATCGCCAGTATAACTAGTTGACAAGCGTTGGGAAACGACGACTTGGAAAATATCCCCTGCGGTAATATGCGCCTTCGCCTTCTCAACGTTGGCACAAAATTCGGCTTTGGAAGTATTACTAGTATATTCAGCAGGGAGTTCGGTTAATGCGGGACTAGGTTGAGGTGGAGTCCATTGTAGAGACTTAGAAACGAGCGGCTGTTGAAGTTTTTCGACGAGGGTTTTGACTCGATCGATCGCCTGATTGTATGCTAATTCGAGATTACCATCACAAGCCCCAACATCGGCATAGGCGATCGCCCAAATTTTGCGTTTGACTCGATCGAACACGATTAAATGGTCTACCTGCATCCACAAGCCATCTGGTAGGTCTTCAGAGCTAGCTGAATGGACTGGTACTCTAGATTCAATCCATTTCATCAATTCATAGCCCCAGAAGCCAAATAGCCCCCCAATTCCGCCAGGAAGTTGCGGAAGTTTGACGGGTTTGTAAGGTTCTAAACATTTAGTGAGCGTCTGAAATGGATCGCCTGTAAATCTAGTGATGGTACCATCACGATGTGTTTGCGTCGTCTGTTCGCCTTTATTTTCCAGCACCCACAGCGGATTACATCCCAACCAACTATAACGTCCGATAGTTTCCCCACCCTCGACAGATTCTAGCAAGAAGCTATAGGGTTGACCTGCACACACCTTATACCATGCCGAAACGGGGGTATCTAAATCCGCAACCCATTCTTGATAGACGGGAATAAAGTTACCTTGGCTGGCGAGCTGACTGAATCGATCGAAACTGGGGAAAATCATTACACGGATTGCGGCAGGGTATCTCTCTATATTGTGCCAGTTTAGGGCAAGAATTTTACAGAGATCGAATCTCACGAAGGTTTATAATTTGAGATAGCAGCATTCCCTCGTTACATCGTCTTCGCTTTTGGGTTACTCGTTCACAATAATTACGTGCGTCCACTAACAACTAATGATTTAGGCATCGAGGGAAATGTTGAAGATATCCAAGGAACATTTTCGATTCAAGATGGGATTGCAATCGTCAAAATCGATTTCATTCAAGGAGATGTCAAAAATCCATTTAGAATACTTAGCAATCTCCAGCAAAGAGCAATAGAATCGGGAGCCAGTAAGTTAAGAATCGAAGCTACCGTAGTTAACGAGAAATTGTACAACGCTTTAACCAAACGTTATGGAATGAAAACATCAGGAGGAATAGATACGATCGAGATTCCCTTTCAAAAGTGAAACCAGGAGATAAACAACATGGATTTTACCATATTAGCTCATAAAAATCTCGACAGTCTACATGGCTACATCGATATCGAACATGCAGATCTAACATTAAAGAGATATTTACTATTGAACTTTCAACCGTTAAGTGAGGACGAGAAAATAATTGGATGTTATCTTAATCAATCGTTCGATCGCGATCTTATTATAATTACCGATTTAGAGATAGTAATTTGCGATCTAGATAGATTTGTTAGTATTAAATATGATGATATTCAATCTGTTCAGACAGAGCCTAGTAAGAACACAAATAAAATATTTGTTCGTAAAAAAGACGGATCGTCTCATTCTATACTAGTCAGCGGAATTAAAGGAGATAAATTCCTTGACATTTATGGTTTTTTGAGATTTATGAAAAAAGTCCTGATTAATATTAATTTGAATAATGCTGTTAGTCTAGCCGTGTAAAATAATCGCGATTATTTTCTCGCTTTAAACTGCACATATAGATTTTCAGGAGCCTTGTCAAAATACTTAAACATGGCGGGACATAGCCACCCTTCCACATCCAATTGGGAACTATGATACCAATTTCCCCCATATTCTTCGCGTCGCCATTCTAGAGTTGCTTGATAGCCTGGAAAGGGAGTACCCGCAAACATCAAAATAAACCCGTCTTCTGGATTGGGTATATCTGTCACCATTCGATCGATAATTGTATCTGTCCCAGCCACAAATGGCTCTTGAATCAATCCGACTCGATCGTCATCAAATACCCACATCTCCTCATATTTGTAGGGATAAATAACGTTAATTGCATTCATAATTAACTAACCTCAGTTAAAAGTAGACTTATTATATTTTGAACTCAATAATCTAATCACTAGCCCAGGCTAAGGCATCCTTAAAAGTAAATCCAGAAATCTCATCGACGATGCCAATTTCTACCACGGCTTGAAAAACGATCGAGCATTGCAGATTTGTGATAGTATCTCGATCGAGTCCCCAAGTCTGGAAGAATAGTGATAGAGTTTTAGTCTTATCATCTCCAGATTTATCACCGCCAATAATTAGACAGCGGGGTTCTTTTGTGTTTGATGGATATTCAATCAAGGTAAAGACATTACTAATTTCTTTTTCCCAAATAGCTTGGCTAGGCATAGTTGAATTTAAGTTTGCTTGTTGAAAAAGTCTATCATCATGCTAGATGTTTGTGATAATAATTTAAGCCCATCTGTTTTGCCAACTAATCCAATTGTCTTAGTAAGTATAGGTTTAATAATTATCGACAAATCCGAAAAGTTAAAATGATTTGCTAGATTAAATTTTAGGTGGGTTAAATTAGCCTTAAAGGAAAGCTGCTCTAAACGAATTTTATCTCTACTTACCATTGAATCATAGTTGCTTTGCATTTTCTTGTTCTTCGGTCTATATCGATCGCGATCTGCGTGAGCTAGCAATAATTCGGTTTTAGAATAGTCTACATCTATTTCATCTAAAAATACACCATCAAGATTTATACTTTTAGAAATTCTTTCATCTTTTCTACAAGCTATAAAACTAGCTGCACCGCCAAATGAATGTCCAGCAGTAAATATTTTATTTATGTTGACTATTTGATGTAATACTGAATTAGTATTAGAGTTTAGCTGTAAGACTTTATCTAAAACGATTGATATATCGATTGCTTGTTGTGCCATGATTGGAGCACTATATTCTTCAAGCAGTTTGATATCTTCTAGTATTTCTTTATCGATTTTGTTAAATTCAACTTTAGATCCATCAGTAAGCAAAGTACAAGCACTCGAACCTGGATGATTAATGCCAATAACAACAAAGCCGTGACTGGCAAATTCTAAAGCATAGAAAGTATACATAAAATTCATCGAACACGAACCAGGTGAGAAGAGGATAGCAGGAAATCCATCTTGAGACTGAGCTGGAATTGCATCGATTAATGCTGGAGTCCAAATTCGATCGAGATAAAACTGGTTGAAAATTAAGTTGGATAGGGGATTAAACCCTGTTGTTATTACAGCTAAGGTGCGATCGATGTTATCTATGTAAGGACTTTGAACACCAGTTGTTGCATTAATTGGATACCAGATTTTGGCAATGATTCCAGTATGATTGGATGAGTCCCAAATTAGATCGGATGTGCCAACGCTCCACTCGCCTGATGGTTTGGGAAATGGATTAGCCGGAATTATCCAGTAAGGTAAAAAAATAACTCCGACAATGCAGACAATAATAAAAAAGATCGCCATAACTATTTCATAATTAATCTGTGTGACATATCCCCGACTTCTTTGAGAAGTCGGGGATATTGCCGTAATGGTAGATTTACTCGTAGCGAATTCCAGCATCTACAAGTCGTTGAATCGCTTCACCCAACCTGTCGAGATCGGCGATGAGACTAATTCGGACATATCCTTCGCCGCCAATTCCAAAGGCATTTCCAGGCGTAAACACCACACCCGTGCGTTGCAATACCATCAGCGCAAAGTCGGTAGAATTCCAACCCACCGCGCAGGGAATCCACAGATACATCGTGGCTTTGGTGGGTTTAATTTTCCAGCCTAATTTAGCCAACCCATTAATCATAAAATCCCGACGTTCACGATAGCGGGTTTGAACTTGGGTGACATATTCATCGGGAAGTTCTAGCGCAGTTTGAGCGGCGGTTTGGAGTGCGGAAAAAATACCGTAATCGAGGTTGGTTTTGAGCTTGCGGAGTCCCTGAATAATCTGACTATTTCCAACCACAAATCCGACGCGCCAGCCTGCCATATTATAGGTTTTGGAGAGCGTATGGAACTCCACACCGATTTCCTTCGCGCCAGGGATTTCTAGCAGGCTGGTGGGCTTGTAGCCATCGAAGGCGAGTTCCGCATAGCAGAGATCGTGAACCAGCATAATTTTGTACTCGTGGGCGAAGGCGACGACATCTTCAAAGAAGGATCGCGGCGCGGTTGCGCCTGTGGGATTGCTGGGGTAGTTGAAGAACAGAATTTTAGCTTTGCGGGCTACATCTTCAGGGATATCATTGAGATCGATTTCCCAATCATTTTCGGGTTTGAGGATGATGTTATGGATATTCGCACCCGCGATCGCTGGCCCCCGAAAGTGAACGGGGTATGATGGACTGGGTACTAGAACGGTATCGCCAGGATTGATATAAGCAAGGGCGAGATGTGCCAAACCTTCCTTAGAACCGAGCAGGGGTAGAGCCTCACTATTGGGATCGAGGGTGACACCATAACGACGATAATACCAGTTGGCGATCGAAGCCCGAAAGCTAGCAGTCCCTTCAAAGGGGGGATAACCATGATTAGTTGCTTCGTCTAAGGCATCCTTCGCCGCCGCAATTACAGGCGCAGGCGCGGCACCATCTGGATTTCCCATCCCCAAGTCAATCAGATCTACGCCCTGACTCCGAGCACTGGCTTTGAGTTCATCCAGCCGAGCAAATACGTATTGAGGCAAGGATTGGAGGCGTTCGGCGGGGCTAATCCAGTCTAAGGTCATTGTCTATAATGTTATTGATGCAGTGCAATCGTGGGCGCAACCTCTCTTGAAAGAGCATCGTAGCGAAGTGCGTGTTTCTAGGATATCAGGTTCGGTCACGTTGGCGTTAGCCTGCCGTTATGCACAGAGTAGGCTGTGCCCAATCGCTATTAACATGAGTTGCTAGTCATATGCGAGTTATCAGTGGAGGTAGAGTTTCGGGAAACCCTTGTGGCTTAAAATTCACTATTCATTATCCACCCTCTACCCTCTAATCCGAATCTGGCAACTTTATCTGGTGTTCGATCGTCTCAACAGTATATCTACTCATCGCTTAATTTAAAGATTATCATGTCCAAGTTCTCGATCGTCATTCTCAGTAGCATGAGCATAATTTCAACTACATTAATTACCCCGCAATTTCCCGTAAATGCTCAACCACGTACTTCGAGAACTTGTGTCGATCCTCAGCCTGTAGCCCAGCGTGTCGCGCTCACTCTTAAAGCCGATAAAAAAGTGACCAAAGATAACAAAGATATTTTCCAACCTATTGCTGGAAAAGCATCTGTTAGACCTGGAGATGTGATAAAGTACACTGTCGTCGCTAAAAATAATAGTCGTTGCCCGCTCAAAAATCTGATCTTAAAACAACCGATTCCTAGGGGAACTAACTATCTCAAAGATACTGCAATGGCGATCGATGGTGCTGAATTGTTGTTTAGTATCGACGGTGGCAAAACGTTTTTTGCTAAACCAATGGTCGGTACGCAAGCAGCACCTGCGACTTCTTATAACTATCTCCGCTGGAAATTTAATGGGCTGATGACTAGCAATACTCAAGTCAAAACTACTTATCAGCTTCAAGTTAAGTAGGAGATGCTGAATAGTGGATAGTGAATGGTCAATGATTAGTTGCCACTGCCTAGAATATATAAACTAACTAAAGTGGTACTGTTCCAGAGGCTATGTAATAACATCGATGCTAATAGATTGCGAGTGCGGACATAGACAATACCTAAGATGATGCCGAGGGTTGTTAATGGCACGATTTCGGATAGACTTAGATGGGCGATGCCAAACAGTAATCCACTAATCCCGATCGCTGCCCATACAGGTACATAGCGGGTCAATGAAGGTAGCAGAAATCCTCGGAATAAGAATTCCTCAAATAGTGGTGCAGCGACTGCCGCAGTGAGGAAAAATAGTAGCAGTGCGATCGAGTCTTTACCTTCAAGAACAATCTGGAGCAGTGGGTTACTACCACCCTGTCCTTGCCAAATTTTCTCATTGATTAATGATACAACAATTACGATTGGTGTTGCGACTAAGTAGCCACCAATCCCCCATAATAACCAGTTAGATTTCCAGTTAAATTTAAACCAGTCTGGTGGCAGTGGGAAGTAAGATTTAATCGATAAGTACAATACGCCAATTGCCAAGCTAGCCATTAAGATATAACTAGTAAATACATAAATTCCTTGTCCTTGAGTAGTTAATATCGCTGGCTTGAGAAATTTAGCAAATAAAATAGGTAACAGAAATTGTCCGAAGAAAAAGAAGCCAACTATAAATACTTGCCAAACAATCTCCCAATCCCAGGGCGAAGACCAAGGAGTGTTAATATTTTCGAGTAATATCGTTGAGATCGATCGATCTGCTCGTTGCTGAATTAGGCGAATAATAAATCTAATCGTGAAAAAGATAATTAAACCTACGCCACTTACACCAATTAATATTCGGGGGACTGTGTTGGCAACTAGTTTAATTAAGGCATTTTTCGACTTTAATTGTTCTATTTGTTCGAGCTGGGCTAATTCAGCCTTGTCACCTAAATCTGTATATAGTTGAGATTCGACTCGATCGCGAAACCAGCCATCAAAATTAGACGTAATTTCAGTTTCGATCTGCGGTGCTGTATTTTGATTAATCCCTGATGGTTCGCGCCAAAGATCGATTAATGATGCGGCAACATTTTTAGATGTCGATTGCTGTGAAGTAGTAACGACTTTTTGCCAAGTCTTAATTGCTCGATCTGGTTGTTTTCTTGCTGCTTGTAAAATCCCAATCCGCAGATCGATTTTATCGATTTCGAGCTGTGCTGCGGAAATTGTCTTATTAATAAGATCGGCTTGTAGTTTCACCTTTTCATCGGTAGCTACCGTAGCTAAATCTGCTAAACTACGATTGAGCTTGTCGATCGACTGGACATCGGTTTCTCTCGCAGTTTCGTACTGCTCGGTAGCCGATTTGAGAAAGTCTGTCCCAACAATTGCTTTCTGTACTGCACCTAATCCCTCGGCATCGCTGGTAGGTTTCCATTCAGATGCGACTAAAACAAGATTGGTTTGGTATAACTCGAATTTACCTTGAATCTGGGGTCGATCGATCGTCGCGATCAGTGATGAGACGAGCTGGAGTAGGAAAAAGACTGTCAGCACGCTTAGTAAAATGCGTCTGAGCGATTGAAAAGAGGTGAGCTTGTTAAGATCGAGACTCATTAAATTAGGGCGGAGGGGCAGGTTTATACGATGGAATCAAACGAAGCTAGAGATTGAGTTTAAAACCTGCCCTTCTAGGGATTGGGAGGGTTAGACTACCGATATTTGTTAAAATAGTAATTAGGATTTACAGCCAGATCGTTATTATATGCCGTTAACTCAGAAGTTTGCCTATCTTTTTAGTATTACTTTAGGTCTGAGCATCTTAGTCTATTTATTACGTGGTTTTGGAGTTGTTACATTTATGCCAGGTGGCATATTGTTAGGATTAATTGTGCTGACAATCTCAACTTTTTTTACTTACAGTATTCTAATTACTAAACGATAATCTTGTAGGGTGTGTTGGATCGCAAAAATTACGACTCAGAATGAAATGATATATCGGTCAAACACTGTTTTAAATTTATCAATTTTTCTTGTTCTTGAGGATCGATCTGACAATCGACTTTTATCTCTGGATTAATTACCACAATTGCTCGCAAGCGATAGGCTTTAATTATTTCCACGATCTCGGTATTCAATCTCAATAAATAATCAGCCGCAGCATCGTTATAAGCTGCAAATATTTCGGGAGAATTATCGATAAGATTGGGAGATCGCTCTCCAGACATTTTACCAGCGATCGTCGTCGCACTGCCAGCAACAACTGCACCTAATGGTCCACCCAATACCCAGCCTAATCCGGTAGCAATTGCGGCGGGAGTAAACCCCTCCAAGGAAGATGTCCGTGTGGGTGGTGGTGAACTTGAAGGTTCGGGTAATAATACTTCAGGTGGTTCGGGTAGATCGATCGTTAATGGCTCGACTGATGGGGTATTAAAAAAACTCTCGGCTTTGGCAATCCAATCATTAATTTCTTTTTGAGAATGTTGCAAGCGTGGGCGGACATTACTCGACTCCCAATTGGGAAATTCACCTCGTTTAATGGCTGTAGTTAGGGGAGATTGATAAAAGCTAATTAAATTTGGTAAATACACCCACTGTTCGATTTCTTTGAGGCTAGTTTCCCACCCTGTTTGGATTAGTTGTTGAGCTTGACGTTTGAGTGTTAATTCTCGCTCTCTTTTGGCAATATTCTCATTAATTTTTGTACTTAAATTAGCAATTTGTGCTTGTAATAACTGTTGAATTTCCGAGCCGATCGATCTCAATACTGGTAAGCGAACTTCAGCTAGTTCTTCTTTTTGGTGAGATACAATTGATTGAAGTGCAGAAATAAACGATGACAAGCCAGATGTATGCAAAGTTGCATCATCACCCTTCAGTCGAGCGCGGAGAGCGGGTAGAGCGTCAACCCGATAAAGATTGCTAATTCCTGGTGGTAATTGGGATCGAAAACTCTCCGCCACAAATCGCAAGCGATGTTGAATTTCTCGCTGTTCTTCTGGCTCTAACATATTCGTAAAATTAGCCACGAATACCACGGTATTAATCCCCCGATTTTCTAACCAATCGCGGAGATGTTCGCGTTCTCCTAAAGTCATCAGTTTGCGAACGTCCAAAACATTAACAACCAAATCCGCCGCCAATAATCGATCGCGTACTAATTTATCCTGCTCATCTCGATCGTTCGTACCTGGTAAATCGATTAATTCTACCCCAGTTTGTAAAAATGGATGGGGAAAACTCACTTCTACTTCTAATACATCATCCCGCATCCGTCGATCGTCATCTAAGGTAGCAAATTCAGTTAAAATATCGGTATTCTTAGCCGAAATTACTTGTCCATTTGTCAAGGTAATTTTAGTTGCTAATTTCTCCCCATAGACTACCTTAATCGCCGCACCTGTCGTCGGAATTAGATCGATTGGTAATGTTTTGTTACCCAAGATTGCATTCAATAAAGTTGATTTGCCATGATTAAATGGGCCGAATACGGCAATTTGATAATTCGATCTATCTGCTTTATTTACCAGCGTTTGGAGATCGTTACCCAATCTCGATGTTGGTTCGATTTCTAGCTTGCTAGCCGCAGTTTGGAGATGAGTTAGAAGTGATGAGTTCATAGTTAATCATTTAAGAATCCTTGATAGAAATTCTCGATCGATAGCGACTCGCTCAAGATATCATCTTCAAATTTTTGCAACCGATTTACCTCTGTAACTCGATCTATCTCCTGAGATTCTTTCTGTTTTACGAGATTTTGTAGCTCACCTTTGCGAGTTTTAATATCATCATCGATCCGTTCGATCGCTTCGCGTTCGTAGCTATCAAAACACTCTTGCACTGCACTATAAATCGGTTGCCATTGTTCTCTCGAAATCTCTGGTAATTTGATGACTAATTGTTTTTTTATTTCCTGACTAAAATATTTCCGTGCATGATCGACTTGAAAAGCCGCAACACCGATACTAGCTGCCATAATCCCGATCGGGCCGAGCATTGCACCAAATACCAGCATAATACCAGCAGTTGTAAAGATGTTGAGCATAATACTCTGGAAATTAAAACCACCAACGGCTAGAGCCGCAACCGCAAAGTTCCCAGTAGCCAGAGAGAATAAACCCATTGCCCATTTTGCCCAAGCTGGCGTACCATCATCTTCGAGGGAGTTATTGCGGGTATGAATTTTACCTGTCAGTTTTTCCGCCATCTCGTGAGTGATATTCTGATAATTCACGCCATGTTTTTTGGCTTGCTCGGATAGCTCTGTAAAAGCTCCTGTGAGTTCCTTTTGAGCTGCGAGCGTCCACACAGCATATTTATCATTAACGTACTGCTGGAAGCCTTTTTGAGCTGACTGGTTGAATTGTTCGCGCTTACTATCGCTAAAGAAGTCTAAGAATTGTAGATCTGAAGGTTGATAAGCCTGGAAATCTTTGTCGAAAGTATCTTCTAATGTCAGTAAATAAGTCTTCATTGAATCGGCGATCGATCGGGCTTGACGATCGCGCACGCGGCGGATATCATCGCGGAAGACATCGCGAATCGATTGTAACTGAATGAATTGGGGTTCGATCGCTTCAATTTTAGCTTTGAGTTCGACGACATTCGTATCTAAAAGCGGAATTCTGCGCGCGACGGCTTCGGAGACGTGGCTGCAAGTTTGCTTGGCAATAATCCGCGCTTGACGCAATTCGGCAATCGCCCGCTCTTGAGTTAAAAATGTGTTGAGTGCATTGATAAATGGTGGGAAACCCGTGCCATCGAGATCGGCTGCTTTATCTTTAATTCGGCGGCGGAGGGCGGTAATTGAAGATAGGGGAAATACGCGCTCGTCGTAGATATCGTAACCATCGACGGCGCAATATTCAGCTAAGTTAGCTTTAAATACCCGATTTAATTTGCCTTCGGCTTCGGCTAGTTCTGTGGCATCATCGGGATCGATTAGCGACTCTTTCACCCGATCCCACGCATTAACTAAAAAGAACACGCTCAAACCGCGATCTTTAATATAGTTTTCCAAATAGCGACGTTCGCCTAAGGTACATGGTTGCGAAGCACTGAGGACGAATAACACCGCATGACAATTATTGAGATATCCCAGCGACAATTCATTCCGCGCTTCGGTATCATTCAAACCGGGACTATCGATAATTTCAATTCCTTTCGATAGTAACTCTAGTGGATATTCCACAACGGCATAGTCCACATCGGGGAAAGCAGGTTTGTTGCTCTCTTCTAATTTCTTCGCTTCCGCCGGATCGATCGTGTATTTAGTTTTAAACGCACTGAAATCGATCGACTCAGGCGGCTTACCATCTTTAAAATGTACGGTAACTTTTTTCTGCTCTCCATAGCGCAACACCGTCAACAACGCCGTGCAGGGATTGACATCGCTGGGTAAGATATTCTCGCCGATTAAGG